>JANOOA010000001.1:0-2315 GCA_031421115.1 Gammaproteobacteria bacterium
GGGATCATCACCGTGCATGTTTTTATTGAGGCGTCGCATCACATCGGCAATAGTATTGACATGCACCACACCCGGTTGCTGGCGGTACCACTGGGCGAATTCATCCAGCTTCTGCAAATACTCGGGGTTATTTATGCCCCCGCTCACTCCCGCCCCCAAGGAGTATTCGATATTGTCCACGCCAGTCAAATTATCAATCATAAAATCCGTGGCTTGACGAAAATCTACGCTTTCATCAAAGTATTCAACAAAATTGTCGTTCAGCTCATTGCGTGGGATAAATGCGATCAGGCCTATCGTCAGCGCGGCCATCCCCCATAGCAGTACTGTGCGCCGCCGCACCACAAAGTTGGCGAAACGTTCCATCGCCAGACTGGAATGTTTTCTGGCTGGCTTAACCTTAACTGGTAAAATTGCCATGAACGCCGGCAAGAATAAGATGGAAAATAACCATGCCGCAATCACACCGATAGCCACAACATTCCCCAAGTCGCGGAACGGCGGCACTTCGCTGAAGTTCATGCTTAGAAAACCAATGACCGTGGTCAGGCTGGTAAGAAATATTGCCGACATATTAATGCGCAGGCTTTCCATAATCGCCGCGTGTTTATTCATACCTTGGCGCATGTTAAAAAACATGGTCGATAGAAAATGAATGCTGTCGGCAATTGCCAGCGTCAATATCACCGTGGGTGCCGAGGCCGAGGGTGCGGTGAGTTTGATACCCAACCAACCCATGATGCCCATTGCAGTGATCACCGAAAAAATAACCACCAGCAGCGTTGCGACGGTTCCCGTTACCGAGCGTAATGAAAAAAATGTAATCAGCGCAATCACAAGATACATGAGCGGCACGAGCGTCTTGAGGTCTTTCTCAGAAGACTCCTGGAAAGCACTATTAAAAGGCGCCACACCGGTTAAGTAAACATCAAGATCAGGATTTTTTTCCTTGATCTGCGTTACAAGCTTGCGTGCGAACGCCATCACTTCCGGTATTTCATTCAAACTTTTTTCAGGAAGCACGAACGTAACGTTCACACCCGTCACATGAGCGCGCGCTGATATAAGGCGATTGAGCAATAAAGGTTCCGTTAGAGCGATATTTTTAATCCGCTCCAGATTGGCGTCCGTGAGTGCGGCGGCATTCTCTGCCAGATTTTTCACTACCAGATCATCATCGTCTGCACGGGTGTGCTGGAAGTTGGTAACAGAATCGACGCGCCTTGAATAGGGCATCTGCCAACCCTGTTCCGTAAGCCATTCGACGGTGGCCAGGGTTTCACGCGTAAATACCTTGCCATCCTTGGGCACTAACACAAACATCACCGTGTCATTTTTGCTATAGGTGTTTTGCAACTGGTCAAAAGCTTGAAGCTGGGGATTTTCCGCGCTGAAAAATACCCGATAACTGCCTGAAAATTCAATAAATCGCGCACCGCTTGCCGCCATCACTACCGTGAAAACGGTCGCAATTACAATCAGCCAGCGCCAACGAATCACCCAACGGGAAAATGCCAGTGCCATGCAAATATCTCCTTATGAACTGCGCAATGTCTCAAGATAATGCATTAACTCTTCACCACATTCATGTAGCAGGTTAATGTTATTTGCATTTTTCGCCATGCTGACACAGCCTTCAATTGCTGCGACAATAAATGTTGCCGCCGCATTCGGGTTAATTTCAGTACGCACTGAATGATTACATTGCCCCTTCACCAGCGCCTGACCAATCGCTGCCCGCCAATCAATATAAATATTATTGATACGCTGCCGGAATCCTTCATCGACAAGAGACATTTCCTGGGCCAGCTTATTAAGCAGGCAACCACTTTGCATGCACTGCTGCCCCATATCCTGCGCGACTTGCTGCAGAATCCGCCGCAAGCCATCAATTGGGTTTTCATGTGCGGCTAACGGCATTATCCAGTAACTGACTATTTCTTCACGAATAACGTCATCAACAACAGCATACCCCAGTGCAAGTTTATTGGGAAAATGATGATACAACGCCCCTTTGGTGAGCCCTGTATGCAATAAAATATCCACCAGACTGGCGGCCTGAAATCCGTGTTTCTGAATTTCGAGATAAGCCGCCTCTAGCAGGATTTTGCGAGTTTGATCAGGATTCCTAGATTTCATACCAACCAGTATGTATGTTCCTTGTAGGATTGTCAATGCTGAACATTTCGACCTGAAACAGGTGCGGCTCCCCCTGTTCTATGGGAAAATACGGTTTTATTTTGAAGATGTGCAGGCCTCATGACAGTATCACCCTCAAGCTTCATAACATTAGAAACAGAATCCCCTAATCTCAG
>JANOOA010000002.1:0-6199 GCA_031421115.1 Gammaproteobacteria bacterium
GAGTGCTAATGGAAAATCTGGGATAATTGCGGGTGATCCTGCGGTGAAATCCCGTTTTTAGGTTGAATTGATGGAAGTGATACGCGGCTTGATAAATTTGCGCCAACCTGCCCGTGGGCAGCAGCGCGGTTGCGTGGCGACCATTGGTAATTTTGATGGTGTGCATCTTGGGCATCAGGCGGTGTTAGGGCAGTTGGCAGAAAAAGCCGCTGTGCTGAATCTGCCGGCGGTGGTGATCACTTTTGAACCCCATCCACAGGAATATTTTGCGCGTGCGGTTGTGCCGCCACGGTTGACTCGCTTTAGAGAAAAAGTGCAGGCGTTGCGCCGCTACTCGATTGATAAGGTGTTGTGCCTGCACTTTAATGCGGCACTGGCAGGCACTGCCGCGCAAGATTTTATTCGCACCGTGCTGGTCGATGGGCTGGATGTGCGCTACCTGGTAGTGGGCGATGACTTTCATTTTGGCAAGCAGCGCCAGGGCGATTTTGCCATGCTCAAGGCAGCAGGCGCAGAGTACGGTTTTCAGGTAGTGAACCGGCACACCTTCAGCATTGAGGGTGCACGCGTCAGCAGTACCCGTATCCGTGCAGCGTTGGCGCAGGGCGATTTTGGTGCCGCAGAAAGACTACTGGGACGGCCATACCGCATGTGCGGACGCGTGGCGCGTGGTGCGCAGCGTGGCCGCTCGATTGGATTTCCCACGGCAAATATTTATGTGCATCGCCGTGCCACGCCGGTGCAGGGTGTGTTTGCAGTAGAAATGTTTGGGCTGGACGGTGAGCCACTGGCGGGTGTTGCGAATGTCGGTACACGACCCACCGTAGAGGGCGCCGCCGTGGTGCTTGAAGTACACTTGTTCGATTTTGCGCAGGATATTTATGGCCGTTATGTGCAAGTGGATTTCTTGCACCGGCTGCGTGACGAGCAGCGTTTTGCATCGTTGGATGAATTGAAGAAACAGATACACCTCGACGTGCAACAGGCGCGCGATTTTTTTGAGAAAAGAGATTAAAGAGAGGCGATTGTGAGTGATAATGCTGTGATTGATTACAAGAGCACCTTAAATCTACCCCAGACCGATTTCCCCATGAAGGCCAATCTGGCGGGTCGTGAGACTGAGCAGCTCCAGCGCTGGCAGGATATGGATTTATACGGCAAGCTGCGTGCGACGCGCGCCGGCCAAAAGAAATTTGTGCTGCATGATGGCCCGCCCTATGCCAACGGTGACATTCATATTGGCCATGCTGTCAATAAAGTGCTGAAAGACATTATCGTCAAATCACGTTCCATGAACGGGTGGGACGCGCCCTATGTGCCGGGCTGGGATTGTCACGGTCTGCCGATTGAGTTAATGGTGGAAAAAAAGATCGGTAAAGTGGGTGTTAAGGTTGATGCCAAAACCTTTCGCAAGGCCTGCCGCGATTACGCGCATACCCAGGTTGATCGTCAGCGTCAGGATTTCAAACGCCTCGGCATTATCGGTGATTGGGAGCATCCTTATCTCACCATGGATTTCAAGACCGAGGCAGATATTATCCGCGCCTTGGGTCGCATCATTGCCAAGGGACATTTGCATAAAGGCTCCAAGCCAGTGCATTGGTGTACCGATTGCGGTTCCGCGCTCGCTGAAGCTGAGGTGGAATACGAAGATAAAACTTCGCCTGCCATTGATGTGCGTTTTGCGGTACTGGATGAGCCAGCACTGATGGCGCGCTTGCAGCATGCCCCCGTAACCGAAGGTAAACATGAAGGACACGGCGCTATCTCAGTAGTCATCTGGACCACCACGCCGTGGACGCTGCCCGCCAATCAGGCCGTTGCATTAAATGCTGAGCTTGACTATGTGCTGGTGCAGTGTGACGGACCGCACGGTGCGGAGCGTTTATTGATCGCGGAAGGGTTGCTGAAAAATGCCATGGTGCGCTACGGCATCGAAAATTATCATGTCATTGCCTATGGGCGTGGCAGTGATCTGGAAGGCTTGCTTGTGGGTCATCCGTTTTATGATCGTGAAGTGCCGGTGATTGTCGGCGAGCATGTCACGCTGGAAGCTGGTACCGGTGCAGTACACACGGCGCCTGCACATGGTCAGGAAGACTATGTGGTGGGCGCGCGTTATAACCTGCCCGTCAATAATCCGGTGGGGGGGGATGGCAAGTTTCTGCCCGGCACGGAATTGTTTGCCGGTGAGCATGTGTTGAAAGCCAATGATCGTGTTATCGAAGTGCTCAAGGCCAAGGGTGCGTTGCTGCATATTGAGGCGATACGCCACAGCTATCCGCATTGCTGGCGCCACAAAACTCCGATTATTTTCCGTGCGACGCCGCAGTGGTTTATTAACATGGATCAACAAGGGTTGCGTGAACAAGCACTGGCGGCGATTCGCGATGTGCAGTGGATACCCGGCTGGGGTCAGGCGCGTATTGAAGGCATGGTGAATAGTCGCCCTGACTGGTGCGTCTCGCGGCAGCGTACCTGGGGCGTGCCAATGGCGCTGTTTGCGCATAAAGAACACGGCACACTGCATCCCAGGACTGCTGAGTTGCTCGAAGTCGTCGCGCAGCGCGTTGAGAAAAATGGCATAGACGCGTGGTTTGATCTGGATGCGGTGGAATTATTAGGTAAGGATGTCGAACTTTATGACAAAGTTAGTGACACGCTGGATGTCTGGTTTGATTCCGGCGTGACACACGCTGCCGTATTGGAGCAGCGCAGTGATCTGCAATTTCCTGCCGATTTTTATCTGGAAGGTTCTGACCAGCATCGCGGCTGGTTTCAATCGTCATTGCTCACCTCGGTGGCCATGCACGGTGTCGCGCCCTATAAATCTGTACTCACGCACGGTTTCACGGTGGATGCGCACGGCATGAAAATGTCTAAATCCAAAGGCAATGTCGTGGCTCCGCAGCAAGTGGTGAGCACGCTGGGTGCGGATATTCTGCGTTTGTGGGTGGCGGGTACTGATTACAGTGCCGAGATGGCAGTGTCGGATGAAATCTTGAAACGCACCGCCGATGCTTATCGGCGCATGCGTAATACCGCGCGTTTTTTGCTGGCAAACCTGCGTGGCTTTGACCCCGCATTGCATTGTGTCGCACCCGAAAAGATGTTGGCGCTGGACGCGTGGGCAATGGAACGAGCACGGCAGTTGCAAGAAGAAGTGCGTGCCGCGTATGAAAGCTGTGAATTTCATTTGATCTATCACAAGGTGCATAATTTTTGCAGCGTTGATCTGGGTGGCTTCTATCTCGATATTATCAAAGACCGTCAATACACCACGCAAGCCAACAGTGTTGCACGCCGCTCCGCACAGACCGCCATGTATCACATCATCGAAGCCATGGTGCGCTGGCTTGCACCGATTTTGAGTTTTACAGCCGAAGAACTCTGGCACTTTATTCCTGGTCAGCGGGGTGAGTCGGTATTGCTGGCAACCTGGCATGAATTACCCGTGTCGGCTACATCTGATATGAATTGGGTTGGTATAATTGCGGTGCGTGATGAAGTAAAAAAAGAGCTGGAAAAATTGCGCGTTGTCGGTGGCATCGGCTCATCGCTGGATGCGGAAGTAGATGTGTATTGCGACGACGTGTTGGGTGGTATGCTGGATAAGCTCGAAGATGAATTACGTTTTGTGTTTATTACTTCCTATGCGCGTGTCCATCCGTTGCAGCAGCGTCCTGTTGATGCTGTGGCTGCCGGCGAAGGGCTGTGGATCAAGGTTGCGCCGTCCGCACACAAAAAATGTATTCGCTGCTGGCATCACCGCGAAGATGTCGGCGCGCATGCCGCGGTCGCTTCCGGCATCCTGCCTTCCGCGACACTTGCACATCCATGTGCGGCGCATCCAGAAATCTGTGGCCGCTGTGTGGATAATGTAACCGGCAGCGGTGAGCAGAGGCGTTACGCATGATGTCTGCCAGTATTTATAAATGGTTTGGCCTGTCTGCGCTGATTATTATCCTCGACCAGATTACAAAATACGCGGCGAGTAGTATGCTTCTCATGCACGAGCCGGTGGCGATGCTGCCATTTTTCAATTTTACTCTTATGCACAACACGGGCGCTGCATTCAGCTTTCTGGCAGATCAGGGCGGTTGGCAACGCTGGTTTCTTGCGGTGCTGGCACTGGGGGTGAGCATTGTGCTGGCGGTGTGGTTGTCACGCCTGAAGACACATGAGAAATGGCTGGCGATGGCTTTGTCATTAGTGTTGGGCGGTGCGATAGGCAACTTGATTGATCGTGTTTATTATGGGTACGTCATTGATTTTATCGACGTATACTACCATACATCGCATTGGCCAGCGTTTAATATTGCAGACTCTGCCATTAGCGTAGGGGCAGTGATGCTGGTGATAGATGCGTTCCGCAATAAGGAAAAACCGGGTGTAAAGTAGTGGGGTAGCGTGCGCCATGCGCCCGGTAAATAGTAGGCGCTGAAGAATCGTGCGCATGGCGCACGCTACATTTGGGTTTGAAGTTATGGAAATTATTCTCGCCAATCCGCGTGGTTTTTGTGCCGGTGTTGACCGTGCCATTGATATTGTTGAACGTGCGCTTGATATATTTGGCGCGCCTATTTATGTGCGTCATGAAGTGGTGCATAACAAATTTGTTGTGGACGAACTGCGTAATAAAGGCGCGATATTTGTCGATGAGCTGGAACAAGTGCCCGATGACGCTACGGTGATTTTCAGCGCCCACGGTGTCTCCAAAGCCGTGCGTGCCGAAGCTGCCCAGCGAGGGTTGAAAGTGTTTGACGCCACCTGCCCGCTGGTGACCAAAGTGCATGTGGAAGTAGTCGGGCATCTGCGCGCTGGCCGCGAAATTATCATGATCGGCCATGCCGGGCATCCCGAAGTGGAGGGTACGCTAGGGCAATCAGAAGGTGCAGGCCGCATGTATCTGGTGGAAACGCCAGATGATGTGTTTAAGCTTGCAGTAAAAAATCCCGACGCACTGGCGTTTGTCACTCAAACTACCTTGTCGGTGGACGATGCCGCGCAGGTAATTAGCGCCCTGCGCGAACGCTTCCCGAACATCATCGGGCCACGTAAGGATGACATCTGCTACGCCACGCAAAACCGCCAGGACGCAGTTAAAGATCTCGCTGCACAATGTGATCTGGTGCTGGTGGTAGGCTCACCCGCCAGCTCTAACTCAAACCGTTTACAAGAACTTGCCGAGCGTATGGGTGTAACGTCTTACTTGATTGATAATGCCGAGGAGATATGTACTGAATGGTTGCAAGGCAAGATTCGCATCGGTGTCACCGCAGGTGCTTCTGCGCCTGAAGTGCTGGTGAAACGTGTGATCGAACGCCTGCGATCACTCGGCGCGCAAAGCGTGCGGGAAAGCCAGGGTAACCCTGAAAACGTGGTGTTTTCCTTGCCGCGCGAGTTGCAGTGAAAATCCCCCCTGCCCCCCTTTTTCAAAGGGGGGAGAACGACAGTGCGCTGCTCAAACACCACCCCCCTTTGAAAAAGGGGGGCAGGGGGGATTTTATGAATGGTTACCACTTATTCTCTGTCGCGCTAAAAGCGTTATCGTTATTCGCATCCCAGCGTTTTGCACCTGTGTGATCCAGCTCAATCCTTCCATCACTGGCCTGCCCAGTGCCTGCAATAGGTGTGGCGTGCAGCGTAAAGGTGTTGTGGCTAATCGCAGGGATTGATAGGGTATAGTATTTGGTTGTGCCATCCAGCGGTGCCTGGTTGGAAAATATACCGCCCACGCCCAGCGCGGGAGCGACTGCCGCTCCAGGAGGAGGAACTGCCGAATAGGTATTGCGCTCAGTAAACACCCGTTCCATGACATTGTTGAGCTGCATCAGCGCCCCTTGCGCGTCAGCGCGCCGCGACTGCGTTACACTATTCTGGTAAGCAGGGTAGGCAATCGCGGCGAGTATGCCAATGATCACGACAGTAATCATCAGTTCTATCAGTGTAAATCCTTGCAATTTGTTGCGCATAAGCGGCTCCTCCAGTAGCAATCGTGAAATCAGCGGGGGGAATTCTTGGGCAGCACCCATATTTCCGTGATACGCGGCCTTTCCCCGCCGCCCAGGCTGGCGCCTACGCTCATGCCAGGGCGTAACACGTTGAGACTGGAAAACTGGCTGTTCTGGGTGTGTACTTTGATGTTGATATCGTAACGCCGTTCGCGATCATCAATAATGAGGGTTTGAGCGCGTGT
>JANOOA010000003.1:0-9349 GCA_031421115.1 Gammaproteobacteria bacterium
CACTTCCGGCGTGAGGCTGATGATGTGTGGTTTTAACAAATACGATCATCTGTTTGCCGCCTTCCTGGCCGCCGTAACCTTCGGCATTACGCCAAGTCAGGCCGACTTTACCCTCAACTTCCTACCCAGCGATCACATCAATGCGGGCAGCCAGTCCAGCGAACAAACCTATGCCCGATGCAATGTCGCAGGTCAACCCAATGCCTTTTGTATTCACGGTGGCGGGGGATTCGCCCCCGACACTACCCCGTTCTTGCGTAAATTTGTCACGATTGATGGCATACAATATGTGCATATGATGGTCGGGGAACTTAGCCCCATTACGGGGCGGTGGCGGTGCTGCGGTCTGTCCCAATATCATTTGACGAAGAGCCGAAACATTCGGCATTGAGAGAGGAACTACCATGCTTCATATGCCTGCGCGCAGCGATCTTAGCGGCCATTTCAATGTTTGCCTTGGGTCTGTTTCTGCCCGGATTCTGTGTGGCGCCCTGCTGCTCTGCGTTTCGGCCTGTTTGCCGGGCGGCGGCGGCAGTAGCAGTGGCGTGGCGGTAGCAGTGGCGGACTGCGACGGTCAAGCGGTACGCGACAAGAGCGGCGGCATCGTTCTCCCCTCGGAAGCAAGCGATGTGGGGACGGAGGAGTACGTTGACGAGGATCTCGGCTCCGTAGCGGCTCTCTATCCCGGTATGGACACGACAACCGACGCGTTCTACCCGAACCGGCCGTGCGATGGCTCCATCGGCGGCGAACTGCCCGCAGAAGAAACCCCACCATCGCAGGGTGAACTAGCCTCGCAGGCCTATCTCGACGAATTCGACACAAACCAGGGCAAGAGCATCCTGAACGATCTGCTGGCGAACCCGCTGGCCCCGGTCGGGACGTTCGCCAACTTCACACTGGCTAACTGCTTCATCAGAACCGAAGGAAATGTTGCAGGTCCGGGAACGAACCTGCAGGTTCCCTGTGATGACCCGGTATTCCTGGACAATAGCATGCCGTTCGAGGGGCGCGACATCATTTACATGCACGGCCTGGATACTGGCGATTTGTTCGCGCGGATCAGTGACCCGACGGGCCCGGCCAGCAGCCTCTGGCCGTCCAACCCATCCGCCTTCCTGAACGCCGGCGGATTCTTCCGGGTGGCGGCCGAAAAATACTGGCTGGATCACATAACCGAGCATCTATCATCCCAGTTCAACGGGTTCCCCTCCTCGGGCTGGCAGTGGACCTCGCTCGACCCTGTGCCAATCTATGTGCAAAAGGCCAATCGCTACCTGCTGATTGCGTGGTCGTCGAACCAGACGATCGAATACGCGCAGCACGCGATGCTGACCCAAATCAAGAACGCGATGCAGACTGGCCAGAACGTGGTCACGCCGGCGGGCTATCCGGCGGGACAAGTGCGGCCGTTCTGTGCGAACGGCTGCATTGTCATCGGTCACTCCACCGGCCCGCTCATCACCAGCAGCGCGCTGGGACTCGCCCACATCGGCTTCTTTGGAGATGGCGGACGCGTGATCACAAACCATATCGCCGCGCACATCTCTTTCGACGGCGCCATTTCCGGCAGCCGCATCGCCACCATCGGCATGGTGGTGTCCATGCTGGCAGCGCCAGTGGCGGCGGTGAGTAACCTTTTGTGCCCAATCGTGGACGCGGTGTTCGGCACTCAGAACGCCTGCAACGCCGATCTGTCGTTTGTCGGAACCAGTATCTTGCGCGACCTGATTCCGGCCGTGTCGCAAGGGGTGTGGGGGTCGGCGGTCAACGCATCCCCGGTGCCGACCGTGACACTGGCCGGCGGCCACCCGCTCGGCAATCAGGCGGGCGGTCTCACGAGCCGCTTTCTGCCCGGGGTGGATGACGGCGTGGTAACGATGAATTCCGCCTGTGGCAATCCCAACCCGGTATTCCCATATCTCCTCCCGCCGAGCGGATTTTCTGTCACGAGTCCAATCAAGGCTTTCGACTTCTCGGAGTTCGGCGACCGTCTGACGCGGGCAGCGGGAATCCTCGCCGCCCAGAAGCACATGATGGTGGGGACGCCATGGCCGGGTCCCGTCATTGGTCCGCTCTATCTGGCAGCGGCGTGCACGCCCTACCTTTCCGCGACGGGCATGCTGATGCCGGTCGCGCAGGCTTTCACGGGGCTGCCGTTTGACGCGCGAAAACGCTACAACAATCACTACTCCTTCATTCAGAGCCTGGGCGAACACTCGTATGACGGCGGCGGCCACGCGCCGAACGAATGGCCGAGCAAATATGGCTTCCCCGCGAGTGATTTGCGTGAGTACTCGCCCGTACCGGCCATGACGAAAATGCTGGAGGATAGCCGCGCCGTGACCGACGGTTCCGTCTATACGCGGCAGATTGACCACAACGGCACCTATCTGCTCAAGCCCCTCGACATGCGCGAGATCGTGCGCGGCCGCAAAATCACCTTCAAGATGCCGTTCAATGTCGGCGGCTGCAAGAAGCCGTCGGGCGCCACCCTGTACCGTTGCCAGAGATGGGTCTGGAAACGCACCTACCATCTGGCTGACAAGTGGCAGCAGAAACAAAGCAGTCACTACGCATACGAATTCATCGGGCGGCGCTGAACACGAATAATAGGGGACAGATCATCCGGTTGGGGAGATTTCTGAAATCTAGGTGTCATGAAAACCAGATGTCAGATACCGTCTTTATTTTTGACTTATTCAAGCTGCGACAACAAGAAAAGTCAAAAATCAAGACCCGGGTTTTTCGATATCAAATACAGGGGAAATGTGGTAAAATCGGGCTTCCTATTCATGAGGGAGGAGTGTCGCCATGCAAAATCCTTATCATGTTCTTCCGTCTTACAAATTCCGTCCATTCACTTCGTTTTACCGTAACTCTCAAGGTGTGCCCGAAACGGTGCGTTTAAGCAGCCCGGCGTTGGATGCCATGACCGATTTGCGGCGCGTTAAAGCCGTGACTATTTCGTCCACGACGCCCGTCAATGCTGCGCTGCAAAAAATGATTTATGCTGAGGTACGGTTGCTGCTGGTGACCGATGCAGATGACATCATTCTCGGTGTAATTACGGCGCGTGACATTATGGGTGAAAAACCCGTAAATCATGCGGCGGAATCGCGTGTGCCACGGGAGGCGGTGCTGGTGGAGCATATCATGACGCCGGCTGAGCATATTCAGGTGCTGAAAATCAGTGATGTGTTGCGCGCCAACATCGGCGATATTATTCTCACACTCAAGGAGGCGGGTCGCCAGCATGCGCTGGTGGTTGAAGCTGCGGCGGCTACGCACGCCTCTGGTTCCCATACACCAAACAGCGAGATTGTGCGGGGCATTTTCTCCACGTCGCATATTGGCAGGCAACTGGGCGTTGAAATTCAGCCTACCGGCAGGGTGCAGAATTTTGCGGAACTGGAAGCGCTGTTAAATGCAGAACGGCCGCCACAATATCTGGCGCAAAGGTCAAGCTTCAAATTACCAACATCCTGACGCCTAAAATCGCCAGGAAAATTGCGAAAAACTTTTTGAGCCTGTCGGCAGGCAGCGCGTGGGCGAGCCGTGCGCCGAGGGGTGCAAACAGCATGCTGGTGACAGCAACTGCTGCAAATGCAGGCCAGTACACGTAGCCGCTGCTCATGGCAGGCAGTCCGGTTTCATTCCAGCCGGTGGCGATGAAGCCAAGCGTGCCTGCCACTGCAATCGGCAAACCGCATGCCGCAGAGGTTGCCACTGCGTTATGAATACCGATGCGACACCAGGTAAGAAAAGGCACGGTGAGCGTGCCGCCGCCAATGCCGACAATCGCCGAGACGGTGCCGATCACCCAGCCTGCCACGCTCATGCCCGGCCAGTCGGGCAGGCTGCGTTGCATTGAGGGACGCACCCCCAACCACATTTGCAGCGCCACCAGCAATTCGAAAATGCCAAATACCGGCTTTAGCACAGCGTCGGGCAGTGCATCTGCCACCACCGCGCCACTGAGCGCGCCCAATACAATACCGGGCGTTAAGCGCCCGCACACTGACCACAGCACGGCACCGCGTTGATGATGAGCGCGGATGGATGACAGTGAGGTTAGCATGATAATGGCAAGCGAGGTGCCGAGCGCCATGTGCATGATGACGGCGGCACCCATTAGCTGTGCTTGCCCTTGAAAGATGAATACCAGCACCGGCACCATGACCAATCCACCCCCCACCCCCAGCAGGCCCGCCAGAGTACCGGCAAATACACCTAGTAACAAATAGAGTGACAGTGTTTCCACTGCGTGGTTATATCCCGCTCATCATATCGGCCATTTTTTGCGATGTAGGTGACAACACAACGCCACGCTCTGTCACAATGGCGTCAATCAATTCCGCAGGCGTTACATCAAAGGCCGGATTCCAGGCGGCGGCACCTTGCGCCGCGACGCGTTTGCCCGCGTGGTTTAATATTTCATCGGTCGAGCGGATTTCGATGGGAATGCCCTCGCCGTTGCTTAACGTCATGTCTACCGTTGAGGTTGGCGCCACCACCATAAACTTGACGCCGTGATGCCGCGCCACTACCGCCAGATTGTAGGTGCCTATTTTATTGGCGGTGTCGCCATTGGCGGCAATGCGGTCGGCGCCAACAATCACCCAGCGTACTGCGCCCTGCTTCATCAGGTGCGCGCCCGCCCCTTCCACCACCAGGGTGACGGGAATATTATCTTCCACCAGCTCCCACGCCGTGAGGCGCGCGCCCTGCATCCACGGCCGGGTTTCGTCGGCAAATACCTGGTTGATTTTCCCTGCCGCATACGCCGCACGGATCACCCCCAGGGCAGTGCCGTATCCACCCGTCGCCAGCGAGCCGGTATTGCAATGCGTGAGCACGGCACACGAACCTTGGATTAACGCCGCACCAAGCTGCCCCATGTGGCGATTAGCGGCGATATCTTCTTCATGTATGCGTCGCGCTTCAACGAGCAGGGGTTCATACGGATCGCCACTTACATTGGTCAGGGTGCCGCGCATGCGATCCAGTGCCCAAAACAGATTGACCGCCGTGGGACGCGAACGCGCCAGTACCTCCAGATCAACCGCGATGTCGCGCTTCCAGGTGGCAGGTGAACGCGCATAACAGGCGCGCGCTGCCAGCACCACGCCATACGCGGCCGTCACCCCGATCGCGGGCGCGCCGCGCACCACCATATCGGTAATAGCTTGAGCCGTGTCCCGGGCATTTTCCAGCACCACGTAAGTGCGTTGTTGAGGTAATAAACGTTGATCCAGCAATTTCAGGGCGCCATTGGCCCATTCCACTGCGCGTATCGAGTCATGATGATGATTGGTCATAGTGGTTGGCCGTTAGTGATGTTTAAAGTGTGCATGATAAATGGATTGCAGCGCTTTTGGGTAAAAAAATGCGCGGGAACGCCGCTATTAGTAGACAGCATCCGCTTGCAGGACACCCATACAGATGAGAATGAGAACTATTTTCACAAAAATCGCCTGCGTTGCCTGGCTGTGTGCGGCATCTGTCGCACCGCTGCACGCCAACAGCACGCCGCCGTTTCAGTTCATCCCCCTGGACGGGGTGTTATTTGACATCGGCAAGGCCGATCTTAAGAGCGATGCAAAAGCCCTGCTTGATGATGCGGCCAGATATTTGCGCAACAATCTGGCGCTGCAACGCGTCATTATTGAAGGGCATACCGATGAAACCGGCCACCGCACCAAGAATTACCAACTATCTGACCGCCGTGCCAATGCTGTGCGCAATTATCTGATCACCCAAGGTGTGCCCGCCGATCTGATTCAGCTTGCAGGTCACGGCGAGAATCACCCGGTAGACGAGCCGTGGAGCCGCGTGGGGCGTGAACGTAACCGGCAGGTGGAGATTTTCGCAGTGATACGTGAATAGCAGTATACTGATACTCAAGTATAATCATTGGGTATTCTCATGCTTGCTATAGACACGCTCATCCACGCACGCTGGATCATTCCCGTTGAACCTGATAACACCGTACTCAACCATCACAGCATAGCCATCCACGAAGGACGCATCGTTGCACTGCTGCCCACCGCGCAGGCGACGGCCATCTATCACGCCGGCACTACGCTCACCCTGAACGAACACGCGCTGATTCCCGGCCTGGTGAATGCTCACATCCATGCCGCCATGTCATTATTTCGCGGTCTGGCGGATGACTTGCCACTCATGGAATGGTTGAACAATCACATCTGGCCTGCCGAAGGTGCGTGGGTCAGCACGGAATTCGCGCGCCACGGCACGCAACTGGCCATTGCTGAAATGCTGCGGGGTGGCACTACCTGTTTTAATGATATGTACTTTTTCCCCGATGAAACTGCGCGCGTTGCCGAAGAATGCCAGATGCGCGCCACAGTCGGGCTGATTGTCATCGACTTCCCCACCGTATGGGCAGCCAGTGCGGAAGAATATATTAACAAAGGTCTGGCGCTGCATGATCGTTATCGCGGCCATCCCTTGGTGCGCACTGCGTTTGCACCGCACGCGCCCTACACGGTGTCCAACGCACCGCTGGAAAAAATCCGCACCTATGCCGACGAACTGGATATTCCCATTCATATGCACATCCACGAAACCGTGGATGAAATTAATCAAGGCCTGACGCATTACCACACGCGTCCCTTGCAGCGTCTCGAGCAGATGGGATTACTGTCGCCACATCTTATCGGTGTACATATGACACAACTCACTGACGAAGAAATCAGCCGTTACGCCGTCAGCGGTGCACATGTCGTGCATTGCCCAGAGTCCAATCTGAAACTCGCCAGCGGTTTTTGCCCGGTGCAGAAGCTCATCGACGCGGGCGTGAATGTCGCTATTGGCACCGATGGCGCCGCCAGCAATAACGATCTCGACATGTTCAGCGAAATGCGCACCGCCGCCCTGCTCGCCAAAGCCGTCGCCGGTAATGCCAACGCTGTCTCTGCCGCCACTGCATTACGCATGGCTACACTCAATGGCGCTAAGGCATTGGGGCTGGATGAAGAGATCGGCTCATTGCTGCCCGGCAAAGCCGCTGACATCACCGCCGTGCATCTGGGCAGCATTGAAACTCAGCCCATTTATCATCCCATCTCACAACTGGTTTACGCTACTGGCCGTGACAAAGTGACCGATGTGTGGGTAGCAGGAAAACACCTGTTAAAAGAACGCGTGCTCACGACACTCGACGAACATGCAATTTTGGAAAACACACGGCAATGGCGCGATAAAATCAAAAAATACGACTAAGAAGCTTATTGCAATACTGTTTTATTCAACCGTTCGTGGTGAGCTTGTCGAACCACCCGCTACTCATCCAGAACCCTTCGACAGGCTCAGGGCGAACGGAGCATATTAAACAAATAGCATTGAGAGCGGTTGCCGAGAAATTTTTTCCTAATTTATAGGCCATACAAAATGCCCACCCATAAAATATTATTCGCCGCCAGCGAGGCGCATCCATTAATTAAAACTGGCGGGCTTGGCGATGTCGCGGGAAGTCTACCGATCGCACTTCAGACACAACGCCAGGATGTATGCATCATCATGCCTGCCTATCATGATTTAATCATGCGTGTGGGGAAACTTACCCGCATCCATCCGCTGACTGGTTTTCCTAAAGGCGTGCGCCTGCTTGAAGGTACGCTACCCAACAGTAAAATAAAATTATGGCTGGTAGATGCCCCAGATTATTTTGATCGTCCCGGCAATCCTTACCTGAACCCGCAAGGTGCCGACTGGCCGGACAACGCACAACGCTTTGCACTGTTTGCACGCGTCGTTGCCGCCGTCGCCATGAACAAAGTGGGCTTGGCATGGCAGCCGGATGTCGTTCATTGCAACGACTGGCAATGCGGTCTCATTCCCGCACTGCTGTCACTCGAAACCACGCGCCCCGCTACAGTGTTCACTGTGCATAATCTTGCGTATCAGGGACTGTTTCCTGCGGAAACATTCGCAGCGCTCAATTTGCCCGCGCCTTTATGGGCCATTGATAGCCTGGAATTCTACGGGCAGATGTCTTTCATCAAAGGTGGCCTGGCGCATGCCGACATGATCAGCACCGTCAGCCCCACCTATGCGCAAGAAATTCGCACGCCCGCCTACGGCTGTGGACTGGAGGGTCTCCTCAACCACCGTGCAGAACGCCTCACCGGTATTCTTAACGGCGCCGACTACACGCAATGGGATCCACAGCACGACACCTTAATACCCCATCACTACAACGCACAATCGCTGCAAAACAAAGCCGCTAACAAAGCTGTACTGCAAACCCGTGTCGGCCTGCCTGTCGCCGCAGACATTCCCGTGTTCGCCATCATCAGCCGCCTTGTCGAACAAAAAGGGTTTGATCTGTTACTCGACAGCCTGCCTGAATTATTGCGCCATCCTTTGCATCATAAGGTCCAGTTCATCGTGCTCGGCAACGGCGAACCTCGCTTTGAAAGCGCCTTCAGCGCACTTGCAGCACAACATCCCACGCAAGTCGCCACACAGATCGGCTTCAATGAAGAACTCGCACACCTCATCGAAAGCGGCGCAGACCTGTTTGTCATGCCGTCACTCTTCGAGCCGTGCGGACTCAACCAAATTTACAGCCTGCGCTACGGCACCGTACCCATTGTGCGCCGCACGGGTGGCCTCGCCGACACCGTAGTCGATGCCACGCCAGAAACATTAAAAAACCGCACCGCCACCGGCATCGTATTTGATGAAGCCACCCCATCCGCCCTGCTCACCGCCCTCGAACGCGCACTTGCGCTATACAAAGAGCCGACACTCTGGCAACAAGTGGTGAGTACTGGCATGAAACAGGATTTTAGCTGGAAACACAGCGCCAGAAAATATTTAGCAGTGTATCAACAGGCAATTGCATGGAAAGAAAAAGACGCTGGAGAGAGGGGAACGTAAGTCACAAATCCCCGAATGTTTTCTGCAATACACACAATTGCAGATCCTCACGATAAGGAATCCCAAACCGCTCATCGCCATAAGGAAAATCCACCCATTTCCCCGTATTCACATAACCTCGGCGCTCATACCACTGAATCAATTCCGTTCTGAGTACAATAACAGTCATAGTCATGGTTTCACACCGCCATTTTTCACGCGCAAATGTTTCCGCATGCAAGAGAAATGCTTTACCAAACCCTTGCGCCTGACTTTCGGGTTTTACAACAAACATACCCAAATAGCAATTTCTGTGTTCACGCCGCAGATGCACACTACCAATCAACACATCATCCAAAAAACACAGAAAAAATATATTGCCAGGCGCTTTAAAAATTTCCAGAATCGCGTCCGGGTCGGTTCTTTGGCCGCCCAGCAAATCCGCCTCGGTAGTCCAGCC
>JANOOA010000004.1:0-4647 GCA_031421115.1 Gammaproteobacteria bacterium
GGTATGCAGCACTTAAGGTCTTGGTTTGCGTCGCGCCGTCGGCGTGGCATTCCACGGGTCATCGGGCCAAGGGTGTTTGGGGTAGCGTCCTTTGAGTTCTTTTTTCACTTCCGCATAGGTGCGATCCCAGAAGCCGCGCAGGTCTTGCGTGATCTGGATGGGGCGCTGCCCGGGTGAGAGCAGGTGCAGCGTCACCGCGATGCGTCCCCAGGCGATGCGCGGGGTGTCGGCGAGGCCGAACATTTCCTGTAACTTGACGGCCAGCACTGGCGCTTCACCGGGGGTGTAGGTGAGGCGCAGGTGTGAGCCGCTGGGTACGGTGAGATGGGTGGGCGCGCCTGCGTCGAGGCGGGTGCGCTGCTGCCAATCAAGCTGATTTTGCAATAATGTGAGCATGTCCAGGCGCGTGAGGTGGTCACGGCGGGTGATGCCATCCAGATGCGGTTTCAGCCAGGTTTCCAGCGTTGCTTCCAGGTGTGCATCGCTGGTGTCCGGCCAACTATCATCAGGGCACCAATGACGCAGTGACAGTACGCGCACCTGCCATTCGCGTGCTTCACGCGTCCACGGTAGCGCGCCCAATATATTGGGGCCCATGCGTCGTATGCCTTCGAGCATGGCTTTGCGGGTTTTTTCTGGTGGCGCGGTGTCCCATGCCTGAGTTGAAAGAATCAATTCACCAAGACGTTCTTCGCGGCGGGCGATGACGGCCTGTTGTTGAGCATCCCAACGCACGGTGTCGTGTATTTGTATGTGATCTGCCAGGTGTTCGCGCAGGGCGTGAACGGTGACAGGCGCGGCAAGGTAGATGGCGCCCTCGCCATAATTTTTATCAGGGCTTTTATATGAGCTGGTATTGGAATCGGCATTCAGGTGTGCAGCGACCAGATAGGGTGATTTGGCAAGGTGATCGTGGCTGGCGAGGTGTGCGCCACGGCCATTGGCGAGGCGATAGCGGCTGGTGTTGGCTTCACGCTGTGCGGCGATACGGTCCGGGTAGGCGAGTGCCAATAAGAGGCCGGTATTTTCGTGTGCTTCTGCGGTGGTGGCATGTTTAATGTTGAGTAGACGTCGCCATTGTTGCGAGGCTTGTTCAATGCGCTCACAGGCATATGGATCGGCGTTATGTGCTTGCGCACCGGCTCGGCCGCGTTTACGAAAGGCAATGATAGCTTCAATACGTCCCCGTAAATCACAGGAGCGGGTTTGTGCTGCATCTGCGTTAATGATGTCGCGTTCACCGAGCAGGGCGGCAATATCGCAGGACAAGGCACCTAGCCCTAATTTATTTCCTTTCAACAGCAAATGCGCTAAACGCGGGTGCGTGGGCAGGGTTGCCATTGCCTTGCCGGTGGCGGTGATCATGCCTTGAGCGTCAAGCGCATCCAGTTCGGTGAGCAGTTGCCGTGCCTGTGCCAGAGTTCCTGCGGGCGGCGGGTCAAGCCAATCAAGATCGGCGGCATCACGCACGCCCCATTGCGCGAGATCCAGCGCCAGCGGCGCGAGGTCGGCCGCCAGAATTTCCGGCGCAGTTTGTGCCTGCAGGCCACGCTGGGTAGACTCAGTCCACAGACGATAACAGTGACCCGGCGCCAGGCGTCCGGCGCGTCCGGCGCGCTGTTCGGCGGAGGCGCGCGAAATGCGCACGGTGTCGAGGCGCGTCAGTCCGCTGTTTGGATCAAAGCGCGGCACGCGCGCCCAGCCGCTGTCCACCACCGTGGTGATACCTTCAATAGTCAGGCTGGTTTCGGCGATTGGCGTGGCCAGCACGATTTTGCGTCTGCCTGATGCGTCCGGTTGTATGGCTTTGTCTTGCGCTTCACGCGGTAGATCGCCATAGAGCGGAGCGATGTTGATATCTGCGCACGCTGGGTCTGCTTTGAGAAATTGCTGCACACGACGGATTTCGCCACTGCCGGGTAAAAAGGCTAAGATGTCACCGTCACGTTCCGTTAGTGCGCGACGCAGGGCAGCGGCCATGATGTCGGCCAGGCGGCCATCTGGCTCACGCGGCAGATAGCTTGTTGTCACGGGGAAGCTACGTCCCATACTGGTGATGACAGGTGCGTTGGCCGGGCGTTTCATTGGCGCTGCCGCACCAAGCAGTTTGGCGACACCCTCAGCATCCAGTGTGGCTGACATCACCAGCACTTTGAGATCTTCACGCAGCGTACGCAAGCTATCGATGCACAGCGCCAGGGCCAGATCCGTGTTGAGATTGCGCTCGTGAAATTCATCGAAAATTACCAGCCCCACGCCTTCAAGTGCCTGGTCGCTTTGCAAGCGGCGCGTGAGTATGCCTTCTGTCACCACCTCAATGCGCGTGTGGCGTGACACTTGGCTATCAAAGCGCACGCGGTAACCTATCGTTTGTCCGACTATTTCACCACGCATGTCCGCCATACGCATCGCTGCTGCACGCGCCGCCAAACGCCGGGGTTCCAGCATTACAATCGACTGGCCTTGCAGCCACGGTTCATCCAGCAACGCCAGGGGGACAAGGGTAGTTTTACCGGCACCGGGCGGTGCCTGCAATACTACCGCTGAATGTGATGCAAGGGCGTCACGCAGTTGCGGCAGAATTTCTTCGATGGGGAGAGCGAGGTGAGGGGTCGGCGACATATTTTTGTGTCATTTCGAGCGGGGCGAGAAATCTTTGACGCAAGTATACGCTTACCACTTCACCAGATGATGCACATTCGGTAAAGCCCGACCCATGAAGCGCTCACCGATGGCCTGAAAGCGCAGCGGTACGTCGGTGATGTAAAAATGATATTCCGGCGCAAGGCGTTGCGGGTTTGCCAGGTTCATTTTTTCCAGCAATGCAGCGGTTTGTTGTGCCATGGTTTCCGCAGAATCGACGAGGCGCACATTGGGCCCCACGGTGTCTTGCAGCAATGGTATCAGCAGCGGGTAATGAGTGCAGCCTAACACCAGGGTATCAATGTTGTGCGCCAGCAGTGGCCGCAGATATTCCTGTGCGGTGAGGCGCGTCACTTCATGATCGAGCCAGCCTTCTTCCACCAGCGGTACGAACAGCGCGCAAGCCTGGGAGTAAACGCGGATATTCGCCGCACAGGGATGTGCTAGTGCCGCAGGAGGCAGGATGCCGTGCGCGGCCGCCGCATGCTGATGTATGGCGCGCGCATAGGCGTTGCTGTTAATGGTGGTGGGCGTACCGATCACGCCCACCTGTTTGCGTTGGGTGGCGGCAATGGCGCCCAAGGCTCCCGCCTCAATCACATCCAGCACCGGCACGGTAGACAGATCGCGCACTATCTGCGCAGCTACAGCCGCCATGGTGTTGCAGGCAATAATCAGTAACTTGACTTCTTTTTGCAGCAGAAATTGTGTGATTTGCGCCGTGAAATGGCGGATGGTGTCGACCGATTTTACGCCATACGGTACGCGCGCCGTATCACCAAAATAAATGATATTTTCAAACGGCAAGCGCTCCATCAGGGCGCGTACCACCGTCAGGCCACCGACACCGGAGTCAAACACGCCTATGGCGTTATTAGGGTTGGGTTGCATGGTTATATATCGGAACAGAACCTGAAATATATGAGGTGTGGGTGGGAAGCTTTACATGCCATGGTTGTCTGGCGAGATTTTTTAAAATTAACATTTTGAATTATAGAAAAATTTTATATTTTCCACAACGGCTCTGTTACATACCGCTTGCCTTGGCGCGGTTTCCGAGGTCTAATCGGTGCGCAGTTAGATTTGGTTCGGCGTGAGCCAGGCCATCAGGTCACCAGGTGAAGTAGGTAGCGATATGTCCAACCCAAAATCCAATATAACGATACTGCTGGCGCCCGTGGCGCTGGTGGTGGGTTTTGCGCTGATGTTGATGTGGTTGGCGACGCCTACGGCGCCAGCGACGGGTCAGTCCGGTTCGGTGTCAACGGTGTCTGTGCCAGCGCAGCGCGCTGTGCTGGACAACAAGCGTGCTGCGCCGGAGATAACCACCCAGGGCGCCGGTATGGCGATGGCGCTGCTGCCGGGTGGCCGTTTTGTGATGGGACGGGCATCTGACGACCAGCTCGGTGGTGCAGATGAATTGCCCGCGCACGCGGTGAATGTCGCGCCTTTTTATATCGGCAAATATGAAGTGACCCAGGCGCAGTGGGTGGCGGTCATGGATTTTAACCCCAGCCGTTACAAAGACCCGCGCCGCCCGGTGGATCAGGTGACGTGGTTGCAAACGCAGGAGTTCATACAGAACCTGAACAAGCTGGAGAAAACCAGCAAATCCCGGCTGCCCCCGGCGGCCGCGTGGGTGTATGCCGCCCGCGCGGGCGGCACGAGCGCTTATTTCTTTGGCGATAACGCGCGCGATTTGTCCCGCTATGCGTGGTTTGGTGCAGAAAATGACGTGGGCACTGCCCCCGTAGGCAAAAAACAACCTAACCCGTGGGGTTTGCATGATATATACGGTAAT
Organism: Gammaproteobacteria bacterium; assembly: GCA_031421115.1. Lineage (GTDB taxonomy): Bacteria > Pseudomonadota > Gammaproteobacteria > Ga007554. The sequence continues at coordinate 4,445 of JANOOA010000004.1, forward strand.
GTTTGGGAATGGGTGGAAGACTGCGCGCACCCCGACTATCAGGGCGCGCCTACCGATGCCCGCCCCCGACCCGGCGGCGATTGCGCAGCGCGCGTGGTGCGGGGCGGTGGCTGGAACAGCCCGGCGGATTATGCCCGTTCCGCCGTGCGTGGCAATTCTGTGCCCGATTTGAACGACAGCGGTACCGGTTTTCGCTTGGCGCG
>JANOOA010000005.1:0-4124 GCA_031421115.1 Gammaproteobacteria bacterium
AAACAACTCAGATGGGCATTTAAAGCCCAGTGACTTGCGTGGTCTGGTGTTTAGTCTCCAGGCAATCGCATAGCTCCTCCTGCGCGAAACCACTCAAGTCGCTCCCCTTGGGCAGGTACTGCCGTAACAGACCATTGGTCATTGAAACCGCCCACTTCAACAGCGGACCGACTCCAGCCAAACACATTCTCGGCGACACGATGCTTGCCATCCAGCAGCAACAGCGTCACATCACCCATCACACACCGTCGCGCAAGCCAAGGAATCAAGCCAACCAAACGCGAAATCAAGTCCACCATTTCCGTAGATACACCATTCCTTGCCAAGGTTGTTGTCTTCATACGCAGCTCCTCCGTTTTTGCAGTATGAAAACATTATAAATAGTATTTTAGTGATTTCACAATCCCTTAGTAGATTGATCCTCCGCCCCCAAAGATGCTAATTGTACGCAACGGCTGCTTTCCCGTACAATTAACCCAATCTACACCCTCACGAGAAACCCTATGAAAAGCCTATGGAATGATGATGATGCTCGCCTCTATGCGGGAGATCTGGCGTTGCGTGTGTATACGTCACGCCTGCTGGGACGCGATACCACGCTGGTACTGCACGGCGGCGGTAATACCTCGGTCAAAATCACTGAGAAAAATATTCTCGGTGAAAATGAGGAGTTGCTGTATGTAAAAGGCAGCGGCTGGGATCTGGAAACCATCGAAGCGGGTGGTTTTTCGCCGGTGCGGCTCAACCACATGCTGGCGCTGGCCAAGCTCGAAAATCTCAGCGACCCGCAAATGGTCAATGAAATGGTCACTCACATGACCCGCGCTGCGGCACCTACGCCTTCGGTAGAAACCATTTTACACGCTACCCTGCCCTACAAATATGTGGATCACACCCACGCCGATGCGATTGTGACACTCACCAACACCGAGGCCGGGCTGAATCGCATGAAAAAGATTTACGGCCAGGCGGTGGTGATCATCCCTTACATCATGCCGGGCTTTGATCTGGCGCGATTGTGCGCCGAGGAGTTCGCTGCGCAGGCGCACAAAGATACCCTGGGCATGATTCTAATGAATCACGGTATTTTCTCGTTTGGCAAAACCGCCCAGCAATCGTATGAACGCATGATCGACCTGGTAACACGCGCTGAACAATACCTGCAACGTAAAAATGCCTGGAGCCTGCCTGCACCTGTAACAGCAACTTCCAGCACGCCGCAACGACACGACATTGCCAAGTTGCGACATGATATTTCCAGAGTTGCAGGCGCGCCGATGATTATGTGTGTCGATGCAGATCAACGCAGCATGGATTTCGCGCGCCGCACCGATGTAACGACTCTTTCACAACAAGGCCCGGCGACGCCCGACCATGTGATCCGCACCAAGCGCCTGCCGATGCTGGGGCGCGATGTAGATGCCTACGCGGCGGCTTACAAAGTTTACTTTAATGCACATGCGGCTACTGCTAAAGAACCCAAAACCATGCTCGATGCCGCGCCGCGCGTGGTGCTTGATACGGAACTGGGATTATGCACCGTGGGCCGCACTGCCAAAGACGCCGCCATCGCCAAAGACATCTATCAACACACCATCGAGATTATCCTGCGCGCCACGGCGCTGGGCGGCTGGCAGGCGTTGCCCGCCAAAGATATTTTCGATATGGAATATTGGGATCTGGAACAAGCCAAGCTGCGCAAGGGCAGCAAACCACCGTTATTCACCGGCGAAATCGCGCTGGTGACAGGTGCGGCATCCGGCATCGGCAAAGCCTGCCTAGACGCCCTGCTGGCGCGCGGCGCGGCAGTGATCGGCCTGGACATCAATCCCGCCATCACCACGCTCTACAAACGTCAGGACTTCCTCGGCCAGGTGTGCGACGTAACCGATGAAACGCAACTGTGCGCCGCACTGGAAAGCGGCGTACGTGCGTTTGGCGGTCTGGATATGCTGATCCTCAATGCCGGCATTTTCCCCGCCAGTTGCCGCATTGAGGCCTTGTCCAGCGTGGAATGGCGCAAGGTGATGAATATTAATCTCGACGCTAACCTGGCACTGCTGCGCGAAGCGCACCCTCTGCTCAAGTGCGCACCGAACGGCGGGCGCGTGGTCGTCATCGGCTCCAAAAATGTACCCGCCCCTGGCCCCGGTGCCGCCGCCTATTCCACCTCCAAAGCCGCCCTCAACCAGTTGGCGCGCGTCGCCGCGCTGGAATGGGGCAAAGACGGCATTCGCATCAACTCGCTGCATCCCAACGCGGTGTTCGACACCGCCCTGTGGAGCAACGACATCCTGCACGCCCGCGCTGCGTACTACGGATTGAGTGTTGAACAATACAAGCGTAACAATGTACTGGGTGTAGACGTCACCGGCCGTGATGTCGCAGAACTCGCCGCCGAAATGTGCGGCCCCCTGTTCGCCAAAACCACTGCCGCGCAAGTGCCGGTGGATGGCGGAAATGAGCGGGTGATCTAGCCACACTCAAGTATATTGCCATGAATGCCGATGCTAACCCTGTAATCCCATCACTTCAGAGCATCCAAAACCATGGAACTACAAGGCGCGCTGCCCGACACTGTACGCAACTCGATATTGTTGCCACTCATTAACGAAACAATTATTGCCCTGAAAAACATGGCTGACTTACATGGCGCCAGCGACCTGCTAGGATATAGCGACCCGCTGGACGTGTTTGTCTTCAAAGAATTTGCAGTATGTATTTCCGCAAAAACTGGCAGCGGGAGCGTTGGAAAAATAATTATGAATTATGACTTGAGCACGGCCATCGCCATTGGCAATCGAGTGCGCGAAAAAATGCTCGGCACCATTGAAGAATCATCCATATTAAACGATGCCACCAGGGAAGCACTCGCTGAATTTTCAAATACCATTATCGGGCTGGCAACGCGTCACATTAACAATACCCAACACAAAATCAGCTTCGGCACACCGCTTTATATTTCCAACAAACAGGATAGCGAATTTTTATTGACGGGCGTAAAAAAGATTTACACCGTTCCCATTGACATAACCAAAGTTGGCCGCTTTTATTGCAGCTATCTTCTCAGTTAAATGCTGGAGTAAATAATGTTAGATAAAAATGCAACCATACTGATTGTAGATGACACACTTATCATGCGTGAATCACTGCGCCGTATCCTGTTAGCCATGGGCTACGAACACGTTATTCAAGCCGAAAATGGCCGAGAAGCGATAAAAATACTCGAAACCCCCGGCAAGAAAATCGACCTGATATTTTTAGACATTGTCATGCCCATCATGGATGGCAAGGCAGCCCTGAAAAAAATCCGGGAAACCAACAAAACCCTTCCCATCATCATGCTCACTTCTGTTGCCGACAAAGACTCCATCATTGAGTGTACCAAAGAGGGCATCACCGGCTACGTCCTCAAACCCATCAATGCCGCAGGCGGCCCCGCCATGCTCACAGATATTTTCGCAAAGCTCTAGCAGCCTGTCGGACTTAGGTCGAATCTACTGCAAAAGTGGGAGGACGGCTCATTTTTGCGAAAAACTGTGCTCGCCCTCCCGCTTTTTCGTTGCGATCCCCTAAGTCCGACAGGCTGCTAGGCAGAAGTTTATCCGAGGTAACTATTCAGCACCTTTCTCGGCAACATCAGAGTCTATTCTGAATAAACTCCGGCCATTCTCCTTGGAAAAAACGTTCCAGCGCTTCGCCTGCACCGACCCCATTCTTGCGGCAGGTCGATAAATAGGAACGAATTCGACAGAAGACTTTGGCGCCATCCATTGAGCGGAAACAGCCTGATACATTCTACTGTCCTTTGGTCATACGAATATCGTGCTCGCCTTAATTATTGGTGAACGGAACGTCGGCATTTTCCATAAAGCGCAGTACATCGTCTCCGTAATCGCGAAGCCGCTCCAGTTTGTTCGCAACTTGCTGCGCTTTATCCGACCCCGTTTTGATGAGCCTTCAGTGGCGTCTGGTGCCGGACACTCGTTATCGGCTTGATGCAACACGCTCCGATAACGTTGGCGCCATGGCTTGGCATCCGCTTCATGCAGTGCATCGCCGGAGGCATTGACCTCTATCAAGACATTTCTCACATATTTACGTGGAAATGTGCTGAATAATTA
>JANOOA010000006.1:0-6476 GCA_031421115.1 Gammaproteobacteria bacterium
CGCTGGTCGGTGGTGAGGAGGTGCTGGCATTCTTTGCGCACGACTCGCACCAAAAACTGCAGGCGCTGTGCAATCCCAGGTTCCATTGTCATAGCAATTGCCCTTCTTTGAATGCAATGTCGTGGATGGGCAGGCGCATGAGATTGGGTGCGCTGAGCAGCACATCCACTTTGCGCCCGTGCATGGCGCGTGACACTTGAGCGGACATCTGCGCGGCCATGAGCGCGGGGTTGTCCACGGGCTCCAGCAATTCAAGCATGAGGTCAAGATCTCCGCCGTGCGCCGTGTCATCAAGCCTGGAACCGAAAACCCGTACGCGGGATTCGCTTCCCGCCACTTGGCGAGCAAGTTGGCGAATAACTTGGACTTGATAATCAGTCAGGCGCATGGGCTTTGAGTCTTCTACTATAATTTTTTAAGGAGCGGTTGCCAGTCATTCAAGTTTATCAGGATGCAAAAAGAAGCGCACCCCTTCTTCGTGATGGCCACGATACAGGTGTTCAATCCGGTCAGTATTGATCAGCGATGCGCGGCGCTTGATGCCATGCGCTCCATGGCCTTTGTGGGGCAGAAATCCATAGGGGTATGCCCCGTCTTGCCCGGTGATGCCGGTACACATGCGCGTTTAGTCATGTCTTTGCTTTACTCTCGCTTTATAATAATTGGATTGCTCTCATCCCCATGATCGGCACGCCCCTCTCCCACGCGTGGGAGAGGGGGGGAAAGAACCAACTTCAAGGGCATTGTCTGCCCCTTCAGCATCGCCGAAGCAAGGCGCCGGAAATCGTCCACATGATTGAGCAACACGCATCTGCCACAGGCTCTATTCCGAAAGTTGCAACGATTCAAAAACCAACCCGTCTATCGATGAAAAGATTTGATCGTTTGCCAACAAGACCGCATCATGGATCAGTGCGCTGGCAGCAATAATGGCATCAGGGAGTTTTAATCGATTTTTGCGGCGCAACCTGATTGCTTCATCTCGCACTGTATCTGTTAAATAAACTCGGTCAAGCAAAAGCAACAGGTCACGTATTTTCTTTTCTTCCTCAGTGGATATACCAGAAAACGATAGCAGTTCAATTTCAGTGATAATTGAACTGCTGTACCGCCCATCAGGCAGAGGAAAGGCAAGACGCCCACTCATCAGATAAATGACGGCATTAGTGTCCAGCAAATAGCGCCTGTTCAATTCCACTCCGAGCGTACCTTTTTCTGGTATTCAACACCATCAATCCCATTAAAAGCGGTGACAGCCCCTGCGAACTGCATTAACATTTCTGCATTTGTATCTGTGGCATTTTGACCAGCAGCATTTTCTTCCAGCACTATCACCAGCTCGTGTCGCCCAAGACGAACCGTCTCTGGCAGCTTAATGGTGACCAGTCTATCCGGCAAAACCTCATACTCAATGTTTAATGTCAGCATGATTTCTCTCCTTTGCGTCCGTGTTGCCAATAATTATATTCTTACTGGTACGTCGCGACAACTCGCGTGGCAGACTCTGCTCCTGTGGCTGGCGCAGAGCCGTAGGACGGAAGGCGCCGCGCTTTTCCGCCCTGCGCTTGTCAGTATTGATCAGGGGAAAATGGAGTGGAAAATGGTGTGGGAAATGGGAAAATGGGGTCAGACTCGATTTCCATTTTAATATCAGTGCGTTAGCCCCCTGCTGTAATTCTTCCTGATCGGCAGCGGTAGTTGCCAGTCATCCAGTTTATCAGGATGGAAAAAGAAGCGCACTCCTTCTTCATGAGGGCCACGATGCAGGCGTTCATCCTTTTATGGGTGGCTACAAAGCCAGTTCCAGAATAATCCGCGAAAACTCACGGAAATCCGGGAGGCGTTTCTGAATAATGCTTCGCACAATTTCAATGTTCAACTTCCGGTAATCATGCACGGCTATATTGCGGAATCCGACCATTGCCTGAAGATGATCGGTCAATTCCGCAGGCAGCACGCCCGCTTCGCGCAGCATGGCAAAAACTTCCCGGCTGTCCTGGGGAATGCCCAGGCGCCGCAGGCGCACGACATGCATGGCTGCATCGATTGCCGCCTCACAAGTACGTTGCAGGTTGAGGATAATCGAGTCCTGGCGCGTATAGTCGGTATCAAGCTCGCTTTCATGTCCACCATATTCTTCGTCAATCCGGCGCAGACAGCGCTCGATGATTGCTACCTTGTTGAGCAATACGTCATCGGTCATATACGTTCCCTCTGTCCCGTATATCCGCCAGGATTTCGCGCCGCTCTTCGTTCAGTCGTGCATACCCGGAGTAAACGGCGGTTTCGAAGCGGCTGACGGCGGCCTCGTCCGCGCAATAAATCCGCTCGCCATGGGCAACAATCTGTAGCCGCATCACTGTGGAAGCGCAGCGCATATCCACCAGATCAACATCGCGGGAGGCTATCTGCGCCAGCTTTTGCGACAACTCCCACCGCTCCAGATTGGATAATGGCTGCCCTGGCAGAACCGCCAGATCAATATCGCTGTCGCTCCGCGCCTGTGGCGTATCCCAACTGCCAAAACGATAAATCGCCACAACGCCCGGCAGGCTGTCAAGCATGGCGTGGATAATACGGGTACGTAATGGCTCGTTCATGCGGGATACAACGTCAAGGCGAATATCAACATACGTTCTCTCCTTAATTGCTCGCCACCCGGCACTTATTAAATAATGCGACGTGCATGGATTCGAGTTTCTACTCTATCACTTCCCGATCCATGACTGTCTCCTTTCGGCGAGGATTCTGCTCATGTTCCAAGCCTAAATGTATCCGCTGCCAACACAGACTCTTCCTGAGCTTTCAATTCACGACGCAAAGCGACAATTTCGCGTTCCAGCGCCTCATATTCCGTCATCTTGCGCTTAAGAAAGCGCAGGGTAATTCTGGCTTTTTCTTCAATGCCACCAGGGGTGAGGAAATAGGCGTAGGCGGCTTTATTGCTACTGTTACGGAAATTTCTGGCTTTGACCAGGCCTCTGCCGATCAGCGCTTTGAGGCAATAATTGGTTTTGCCCAAGCTGACACCCAGCGCTTCGGCCAGCGCCCGCTGACTGATGTGCGGGTCTTCCTGCAGCAGTTTGAGAATTCTGTAATGGGTTTCGTCGTCAAGCATGGGATAAAGTAAAGCCTACTTGCGTTCAACTGATGAACCAGTAATACGGGTTATGGCGGGAATGTCAACAGGCGTGGGCGCGATGCTGTTCGGGCAAACCCTTCGACAGGCTCAGGGCGAACGGTATGGCTGCGGCTGACTCAAAAAAAGTCGCCAGAACGCTCTTTGGCGGGGCCAGCGACGACCAAGGCCAAGCCAAGCAGACTGGTGATCAGGTACATGATTGAGGCGGCGCCATGCAATTGGCCAAACCGTGCCGCTTCGGCGCTGCCGGGGAGCAAACCGGTGGCTTTGATCTCCTGCATCATAGGTTGCAGTACAAAGCCACTGATAGCAACCAGCACCAACATGGCGACCAGCGACCAGACGCGCCAGGCACTGCTCCACTTTCTGCCCGCTAGATAAATAGCGCGCACCAATAATAGCGTGCCGCACACCAGACCCACCAGGCCTAGCACCCCAAACATCTGCCCCGCAACCTCGCCTGCCAGTCGACGGTCATTGAGGCTATAGAATAACACGGGGACGGCGAGGTAACCGATGGCCCACAATCCACCCACCCAGAGTGTGAGCAAAATCCGTTCGGCGATGTGAGCTAGGCGCATTTAAGAGTTCCAGTTGTGTTGCTGTGCAACGCTTGGTGGGCTGTAACCCATCCTACATTGAAGGGCATGCTACAGATATTTCACCGCAAAAATTTCATATTCAATTTCGCCACTGGGCGCGCGCACTACGGCGATGTCACCTTCTTCTTTGCCGATGAGGGCGCGGGCAATCGGTGATGTGATGGAAATTCTGCCTTCTTTAACATTGGCTTCCTGGTCACCGACGATTTGATAGGTGACAGTATCATTACTTTTGATATTGAGCAATTCAACCGTGGTGCCAAATACAATTTTGCCGTTCGCATTGAGCGTGGTGACGTCAATGACCTGGGCATTTGACAGCATGCCATCAATTTCCTTGATGCGGCCTTCAATAAAGCTTTGCTGCTCTTTGGCAGCGTGGTATTCGGCATTTTCTTTCAGATCACCGTGGGCGCGTGCTTCGGCAATCGCTACAATAACACGCGGACGTGCGACAAATTTCAGTTCATGTAATTCATCACGCAGCAGTTGTGCGCCGCGTGCGGTCATGGGTACTTTGCTCATACCACTAACTCCTTATGTAGATCCTGCAGGCTGTTGACACCGAAATCCTGCCGCTGCTGCAACGCCAGACAAGTGGCGCGGGCACCCGCGAGCGTAGTGCTATAAGTTACTTTGTGCTGTAACGCGGCACGACGAATTTCATACGAGTCGGCGATGGCCTGTTTGCCTTCCGTGGTGTTAATTACCAGGGTTATTTCGTCATTTTTAATCATGTCAACAATGTGCGGGCGGCCTTCTGCAACTTTGTTAATACGCGCCACTTTCACGCCCGCCTCTTCCAGCACCTTGGCGGTGCCGCGCGTGGCGTAAAGTTCAAAGCCCAATGCCGCCAAATCGTGCGCCACCACCGCAACACGCGCTTTATCGGTTTCGCGCACGCTGATAAAGGCGCGGCCACCGCGCGGCAAGACAATGCTGGCGGCCTGCTGTGATTTGGCAAACGCTTCGGCAAACGTGCGCCCGATGCCCATCACTTCACCAGTCGATTTCATCTCTGGCCCCAGAATCGGATCCACGCCCGGAAACTTACTGAACGGGAACACCGCCTCTTTCACTGAATAGTACCCAGGAATGATCTCTTTGGTAACCCCCTGTTGCGCCAGACTGCGCCCGGTCATGCAACGCGCGGCGATTTTGGCCAGTTGCTGACCCGTGGCTTTGGATACATACGGCACGGTGCGCGACGCACGCGGATTAACTTCCAGCACAAAAATCGTCTCACCCTGAATGGCGAATTGCGCATTCATCAAACCGATCACACCCAGGCCTGATGCCATCATGCACATCTGTTCGCGCAATTGATTCTGGATGGATGCACTGAGGCTGTACGGCGGCAATGAGCACGCCGAGTCGCCGGAATGCACACCCGCCTGCTCGATATGCTCCATGATGCCGCCGATCAATACATCTTTGCCATCGCAAATCGCGTCTACGTCCACCTCGGTGGCATCATCAAGAAAACGGTCGAGCAATACCGGGGAATCGTTGGAGACTTTCACGGCATCGCGCATGTAGCGGCGCAAATCCTCTTCGTTATGCACGATTTCCATGGCGCGACCACCCAACACATAGGAGGGCCGCACCACCAGTGGATAGCCAATTTTTTTGGCGCCTTCCACGGCCTCGTCAGGGTGGCGGGCAGTGCAATTAGGCGGCTGACGCAACCCCAATTTTTCGATTAACTTCTGGAAACGTTCGCGATCTTCGGCCATATCAATGGAGTCTGGCGTGGTGCCGATAATCGGCGCGCCCGCTGCTTCCAAGGCGCGCGCCAGTTTCAGCGGGGTTTGCCCACCGTATTGCACGATGACGCCTTTGGGCTTCTCGACGGCAATAATTTCCAGCACGTCCTCCAGCGTCAACGGCTCGAAATACAGGCGATCCGACGTATCATAATCGGTGGACACGGTTTCTGGGTTGCAGTTGACCATGATGGTTTCATAGCCGTCTTCGTGCAGCGCCAGCGACGCGTGTACGCAGCAATAGTCAAACTCAATGCCCTGACCGATGCGGTTTGGCCCACCACCCAATACTATAATTTTATCGCGCGTGGTCGGTGCAGCCTCGCACTCTTCTTCATAGGTGGAATACATATACGCAGTGTTTGAGGCAAACTCGGCGGCGCAGGAATCGACACGCTTGTACACCGGGCGCACGCCCAGCGCATGGCGCACGGCGCGCACATCATCTTCTTTAGTGCCCAGCAGGCTTGCTAAACGGCTATCAGAAAATCCCTTACGCTTCAGACTAACCAGGTAGGCTTTGTCGAGACTTTTAAGTACATCCGCCTTGGCAAATGCTTTAGTGCGCACTTGTGCCTCAATGTGTACCAGGTCTTCAATCTGCGCCAGAAACCACGGATCGACTTTACTCAAATCAAAAACTTCGTCCACCGACAAACCAGCGCGGAAGGCATCGCCAATATACCAGATGCGATCCGGCCCCGGCGTGTGCAATTCCTGACGGATGCGATCCATCGCCTCGGGTGAGGACAAGTCGACCTTTTCATTCAAGCCATCAGACCCGGTTTCCAGGCCGCGCAAGGCCTTTTGCAGCGACTCTTGAAACGTCCGGCCCATCGCCATCACCTCACCCACCGATTTCATCTGGGTGGTGAGGTGGCTGTTGGCGCGCGGGAATTTTTCAAAGGTGAAGCGCGGTATTTTGGTAACCACGTAGTCGATGCTCGGCTCGAACGAGGCGGGGGT
>JANOOA010000007.1:0-3083 GCA_031421115.1 Gammaproteobacteria bacterium
GGATCAACGATGAGCATCGCACTAAGCCGCGCATCAGCATGGTATTCCAGTGTCAGGCTATTAGCGCTGGCAACATGCGCATAGGTGCGCACCACCTCCGCCATCAGTTGTTGCATTGACGTAGGCCGGGGTGCGAGAGCCAGCTTCCCTTCTTCAATTTTTGACCAATCGAGAATGTCGTTGAGAATCCGCAGCAGGCTTTGCCCGGACTCCCGTGCGGCATGCAGCGTTTCACGCTGACTCTTATCAAGGGGCGTAAAGCTCAGCATTTCCAGCATGCCCAGCACGCCGCCAAGCGGTGTGCGGATTTCGTGGCTCATGGTAGCAAGGAAAGAGTCTTTGGTACGACTGGCCAACTCCGCTGCGTTCTTGGCCGCGACAAGATGCCGCTCCACCCGCTTGCGCGCATTGATGTCAGAGTTGATGCCGATCATGCGCAGCGCCCGCCCGGCCTCGTCTCGCTCCACCACCTTGCCGTGGCTTTGAATCCATTGCCACCCACCACTTTTGGTGCGCACCTGGTGTTCGACTTGATACTCGGAAGTACGCCCACATTCTGCATCAACGGCAGCGGCCAGTAATCGCTTCTGGTCATAGTCGGGCACCCGCTCAAGCAACTCGGCTCTTGTCGTAATGGTTGGCCCGGGCGCCTCGCCGATCATTGCCGCCCAACGCTCGTCGAGAGATATTTGACCGGTACGGAAATCCGTATCCCACATCGCCAGGTTGGCACCCGCCAGCGCCAGATCAAGACGATCACGCTGTCGCCGCAGCTCCTGCTCGGCATTCCTGGCTTCGGTAATATCACGGGCAACACCCAGGTAACCCGTGATAGCGCCCCGATTGTCGCGCATGGCAGACACTGAAAGCAGCACCGGCATCTGTGTGCCGTCCTTTCGCACATAAGTCCACTCCCGGCGGTCCACTTCGCCTTGGCGTACGTGCGCTATGAGGGTCTCAAAACCCGGCTCTATGGGCTGCCCTAGCAGGCGCGTTAGCACCGCCGCGCGCGCTACAATTTCACCCTTGTCGTGCAAGACCATGGGGCTGACGCCCAGAAGTTCTGCTGCGGTGTAGCCCAGCATCTTTTCCGCGCCGATATTGGCGCTATTGATAGTGCCCTGGGTATCAATAGAAATTATAGACACATCCGCGTTGTCCAGCAAAGCACCCTGAAAGGCAGATTTGCGCCGTACCGCATCGGCCATTCGGCCGATGCGGTACGCGGCACTACTCGCCACCAGCACCGCCAGCAGAGCACCACCGACAACCAGGATGCCCAAGTCACGCAGACTTGACTCGAACTGGCTATTGAAACGCCGCTGATTTACTAACTCTTCATCCTCAAGGTCACCGATCAAACGTCGGATTGAGTCCATCAACTGCCTGCTGCGACCCTCTTTAACGATGGCCACTGCAGCGCTGGCGTTGCCGCTCTGCCGCAGCGCGATCGTCTGGCTCAGCAACGCCTGCCGGGTACCGATCAGAGATTGTAGCGCGTCAATTTTCAGCTGCTGTGAGGGGTTGTCCATAACAAGCTGGCGTAACTCGGCAACGTCATGCTCAATGATGCCAATGACCTTGTTATAAGGTTCGAGAAAACGTTCGTCGCCCGTCAACAGATAACCGCGCTGGCCGGTTTCAGCGTCCACCAGATTGCCTTGCAATACCTCCAGCTTGAAAAGGGTTTCCAGTGTGTGCGCCTGCAAGCTCACATTTTCATGCACCCAACCGACACCCCGCAACGACAACACACTGGCAGTCACCAGCAATGCGATGACACCTGCCCAAACAGTCGTATTGCTCGAAATCTTCAGCGTTATTTCCCTTCTTTCTTAAGTGTTCGAATTCACGGCAATATGCCAATGCACCGCCCGATAACCTGGGGGGTGAGAAGTGCTGATAGGATGTGTTTGCATTATAGTCATTGCCGATCAGGCATATCAAGCACCATAGCGGCAAGCCGATTTAAAACTGAATCCAAGTGCGCCACATACTGATGAGCAGCCAGGGTTCTTGCTGGACGGCAGCCTGTGCTAAACTCCCCGGCACGACATCCATTTTCAATTAGATTTTTCCGACACCCATTACCCATGATAAGCGCTTCCCGCACATCTCCAGATACCGCGCTGTCCGCAGCCTTGGCGCGTGGTCTGGAGCAGATGGCCGTGCCATTGTCCGCCGCCGTGCAGGAGAAGCTGCTGGCCTATGTGGGGTTGCTGGTCAAGTGGAACCGTGTCTATAACCTCACAGCGGTGCGTGCCCCGGCTGAGATGGTGACGCGCCATCTGCTTGATAGCCTGTCCGTGGCGCCGCACCTGCGCGGGTCGCGGGTGCTGGATGTGGGCAGCGGCGCTGGCTTGCCGGGCATTCCCCTGGCGCTGGCAAAGCCGGAATGGCAGTTTGTGCTGCTCGACAGTAATCGCAAAAAAACCCGCTTTATTACCCAATCCTGTATCGAGTTGGGGCTAACCAATGTCAGCGTAGAAGCCAGCAGAATCGAAGATTATCGCCCCCAGGTTCTGTTTGATAGCGTCATTTCGCGGGCGTTTTCCGAATTATCGGCCATGCTCGTCGCCACTGGCCGCTTATGCCGCCCGGAAGGGGTGCTGCTGGCCATGAAGGGCGAATACCCTGCCGCAGAACTGGCAGGCGTGCCGCCGGGTTTTGTGGTGCAGGGTGTGGCGGTTTTGCAGGTGCCGGGGTTGGATGCGCAACGGCATGTGGTGCGCGTTGCATTACAGGCGTAGAATAATTGGGTTAGCCATTCGTAGTAGGTTCCAGTCACGGTTTTCAGGATAATGTGCATGGGCAAAATTATCGCTATAGCAAATCAGAAAGGCGGAGTCGGCAAGACCACCACCCGCGTCAACCTTGCCGCATCGCTGGCGGCCACCAAGCGCCGCGTGTTGCTGGTCGACCTTGACCCGCAGGGCAATGCCACCATGGGCAGTGGCGTCGACAAAAAGACCTTGAACTATTCCAGTTACGACCTGCTGCTGGGTGAGCGTGATATGGCGGCCGTCACCGTTGACGCACCGCATGCCGGGTATTCCCTGGTGCCATCCAATGCCGACCTCACC
>JANOOA010000008.1:0-1851 GCA_031421115.1 Gammaproteobacteria bacterium
TACTCCATATTTTGAAATAGTCTAATACCAATTACCCCATTTGTTGCAATGGTGAAAGGCGTGAGACTCGCTTCGTGGCAAATGAAAATGGAGTGGTTACCTGCTGGTTGATCGTGTGACTTGGAGCGAGATGGGGCGGGCATGAGGCGGATGACCAGCAGATACCTGATTCTGGAAAACGCAGCAGCCCGGGCGGGATGGGTTTTCTCAACGTTTACGAATGGAGTCTGACCATGAAGGCGTTTATTCGCATGTTGTTACTTGCACTGTGTTATTAATATCTATCTGCCCGCACGTACTGTTTGCCGCAGCACGGGCATTGTGGCAGATGTCGCGCGATGGCCCGACCCAGGCGAAAGCGCACGGTGGCGATCGACCAGGGGATGTGGCGCTGCATCGGGCCCAGCCCCACGCGGGCGGAAGCCTTCGGGTAGGGCAGGTGCTTTGAGTCGAGCGGGGTTTTTTTTGACTCCGGAGAGCCGCTCCAGCATGAGGAAACCATAGGCAGCAATGCACAAACTTGCATGATGATGAAAGCCGCGCCAATTGCGCCCTTCGTAATGACCCAGACCCACCTCTTGCTTGAGCTCCAGGTAGTCACGCTCGATGCGCCAGCGCATTTTGACGGTGGCCACCAGCGCCTTGATGGAGATATTCGCAGGCAGGGTGGACAGAAAGTAGCGGGTCGGCTCGGGTTCACCTATGGGCCATTCGATGAGCAGCCATTCTTCTTCGCGAGGTTGATCGGCATGCGCGGCGCGCACCCGTACCCGCGCAAAGCGCGAGCGCAGTGCTGCGTTGCTACCTTCGCGCCAAGTCACTGTCCGATAACTGGCCCAAGGCAGCGCCTGAGCCAGTTCACGCACGCCGATTGGCTGATGAGTGGCATCACGCAGCACGCGGCTGCGGGGCCGGCCCTGGGCCTTGCGAACCGGTGCGCTCGCCGGTTGGTGCTCACCCCACCAAACCGCGGTCATCGGTCGTATGCCCACCGCGTAGGTCAACCCGTGTGCGCTCAAACGATCACGCAACGCCGCTTCATCGCCGTAGCCGGCATCAATCAGCACCGTACCGCGCGGGATTCCGGCGGCCAGCGCCGCCTCGATCTGCGCCCAGGCAATCTCGCCCTTGGTGGCAAAGGCGATCTCCCGGGGCACCCCCGCGCGCTTGCAGCGCCGTTTGTCTTCGGCCCACTCCCGGGGCAGATACAGCCGGTAGTCCAGCGGCACACTGCCATCGGTCGTGGCCAGCGACAGGCTCACAGCCACCTGGCAGTTCTCGGTCTTGCCCAACTGCCCACAATATTGGCGTGCCACACCAACCGAGTGCTTGCCGTACTTACGAAAGCCCGTGTCATCGAGAATCCAGTAGCAGGGCGCCTTTCCCGATTGACTCAATACCGGCACCACCTCGCGCGCCACTGCCGCGAGCAACGCCGTATCGCTCCACTCGGAGTCGGCCACCAAGTGATGCATCGATTGATGTGCCGAGCGCACGTCCTGCGGATGGACACGCGCGGCCATCGGCTCCACGCTCTTGCGCTGTCCGGGCAGCATCAGTCCCTGCATATACCAGCGCGCCGGTGTAGCCCGATCAGCATGTCCCAGGGCTTCGACCATCACATCAGAATACCGTTTGAATCGTGATTCCACACTGCTTACCATGGCGCATCTCCTCAATCACCTGAAGATGTCGTCATAATGCCTTATTATTTAACACAGTACAATTAAGTGCGTGATGAATTTATGTAGGGCGGGTCAGGCGCAAGCCGTAACCCGCCGGATGAGACTTTTAGTGGGCGACATTTAATGTTCCCATGAAAGCATCTCGCTCCGCCTTCGTGCCATAACA
>JANOOA010000009.1:0-2058 GCA_031421115.1 Gammaproteobacteria bacterium
TGCCGACGCATCGAACACCAGTAAAATGTCTTTTTTAAGATTACTGCGCTGGCTGCCTTTGCCCGTGGCCGCCGTAGTCAAATATAATTTACTGCCATCGCGGCTGAAACGGTACACGCTCGGGTAGATGTCCGGCAAATCAATCGTCTCAAACACGGTTTTGCTGACCACATCCAGCACCGTCAGCTTACCGATGACATGCTCGGGTTGCGTGGCACGATCCGCGCCTTTGCAGATAAGAAAGCGGCCATTCGGGCTGAGTAGCGCATTGCTGCTAAGGCCAACATAAATCGAATCTTCAATGGTATTGGTCAACGGATCCATCACCACCACCGTGCCATAACCGTTATTGAGGTTATAAACTTTTCCCGTCAACGCGGAATACGCCATGCCATGCGGTGCAGCGCCATTGGCAAACCCGGCATCCACTTTTTTCTCGCGGGCTGCATCCTGCAAATCAATCGTGGCCAGCACCTTAAGATAGGTCGCTGCATCTTCAGGGTCATTGCCTACCACTGAAATATCACCACTCATCAAATTACTGACAAACGCGCGGCGCGGTATTTTCGGCGCGGTGGGCGTGGGGTAGGTAAATGCAACCACATGATGACCACACCCCACGCACAGCGTGCGCAATACCTTCATCGACGCGCCTTCAGCATCATTTTGAATAACGGTGATGGATGACCCACCTGTGCCGCAATTTTCAGGATCAGCACCCGTGGATTTATCACCGTCATTTCCCAGCCACAATTGCGCCTGATCGGGATAACGGTACATATGATCAGGGCGCGCATACACCGGGAATTCTTTCTGTAGTGTTATTTTTCTCGTCGCCGGGTCAAGTAAAGCCGCTTGACCATCATTGGTTAGATTCAAAAAAACAGGAGTCGGCATGTCGCTCTGCGACTCAACATCAAGCGTCTTGACCGTGGTTTCTCCACTCTTACCATCATGATGAATAACTGCAACCTCACCGATCTCTTCGGTTCCGGCGTAACATACCAAAGACCAATCTAAATCATTGGCCAGGCCATCCGCTTTACTCTGAATCATTTTAGTCTCTCTTGGGTTTGATGCTCCGTAGCTCGCCTGGAAACGCCTACTTTTGGTGCTGCGAGGATGTTTATTTATCCTGCTTTTTTAATTAGAGCTACGGAGCCGGTACCGGCGTCACGCGAATGGGTGCGGGCTGTTTTGGATTGGGCATATCAACCTCTGGACTGTTACGATCCGTCCATTCCTTACCTTTGCGCGCCATAAATTCGGCCTCATGCTCAGGTAACGGACCGCGCGCCATGCTGCCTTCCCATTCCCACATCGCGGCACGGGCTTTGCGCACATACGGATCTTCCGGCGGCGACAAATGCACATAGGTGCGCATGGCGCCTAATGCACCCTGCAAATCACCTTGTTGTTCCAGAGAAATTCCCAGACCCCAATAAGCATTAGCCTGATAAGGCCGCAACGTGGTGGCCTTATCAAAAAAGCTCACGGCTTCCTGATGGCGTTCAAGCCCCAGCAGGGCGTAACCCATGTTGACATGCGCATCCACCAGGTTGGGCGAAAGTTGCAATACCCGCTGCAATGCGGTAATGGCATGCTCGTATTCTTTGGCATGCAACATCACTACCGCTTGTTCAAAGCGGGTTGTTATGTGCGCCATGCGCGCTTGCTGTGAATGGCCTTTGGGGTCTTTGGCAGGATCAATCTCGACCTGCGGCGCGGGCAACGGCGGTACGAATATCGGATTACGCGTCACGCCCACCAGCATCGCCACCATGCCCAGCACTAACAGCAGTGAAATAAATGAGGTGGCCGTTAATGCACTTGGCGACACCTCTGGCGGCGCGTTTGCCTGCGCAATCTCCGATGGCGGCTGTTTCCGGCATCCTGCCTCGCACAGCACTTGCACATCCCTGTGCGGCGCAAGTACTGCGCTCATACCACGCCCTTATGTGCGGCTGTGCTATAAAACGGCGTGCCAAAATAGGTGATGAAAGCAAACACAAACACACCGATAATGGCAATCGCGCCGACACGAATCGGAATGCGATA
>JANOOA010000010.1:0-18178 GCA_031421115.1 Gammaproteobacteria bacterium
TCGGCCTGCATCAACGGATACCAGAAATAACCAGCAAACACTTCATCCGCCCCCTGCCCGCTTTGCACGACCTTTACCTCGCGCGACACGCGCTCGGCCAGCAGGTAAAACGCTACCGCATCTTGCGCCACCATCGGCTCAGACATGGCGCGTATCGCTTCGGGCAACCGCTGCAGAATCGCATCATTGGCAATGCTGTATTTATGATGGCGCGTACCATAACGCTGCACTACCTGATCAGAGTATTCAAACTCACTGCCACGCTCTTCAGGCTGATCTTCAAACCCCACCGAAAAAGTGCGCAGATCATCCACGCCCGCCTCTGCCAGCAGCGCCACCAGCAAACTGGAATCCAGACCACCGGACAGCAACACACCCACCGGCACATCGGCCGCGCTCAAGTGGCTTTTTACCGCGTTACGCAGTGCATCATGCGTAGCGTTAATCCACTCCGTCTCACTCTTGGGTTGCGCAGGCCGCGTAGCATCGAGCTGCCAATAGAGTTTGGACTGCGTCACGCCCGCCGCATCCACTGCCATGGTTGTCGCAGGCGGTAATTTGCGCACACCATTTAGAATGGTGTGGGGCGCAGGCACCACCGCGTGCAATGTAAGTTGATAATGCAGCGCCACCGGATCAATCGACGTATCAACGCCCCCCGCTGCCAGCAACGCCTGCACCGTAGATGCAAAACGCAAGTGGGTTGCAGTACGCGTGTAATACAGGGGCTTGATACCCAGCCGGTCACGCGCCAGAAACAAATGTTGCTTGCGTACATTCCAGATGGCAAAAGCAAACATACCGTCCAGTCGCTCTACACACTGTTCACCCCAGGCCGCGTAAGCCTTGATAATAACTTCGGTATCACCCTCAGAAAAAAACTGATACCCCAGCCCTTGCAACTCGGCACGCAACGCACGGTAATTGTAGATGGTGCCATTAAACACCACAGTTAATTCCAACGCGCGGTCAATCATCGGCTGATTGGCACGCTCCGACAAATCAATAATCGACAAGCGCCGATGCCCCAACGCAATCGGCCCTGCGGAATAATACCCCTCGCTGTCTGGCCCGCGTCGAGCCAATGTCGCCAGCATACGCATCAGCGCCGCTTGATCCGGCACGCCACCGTCAAAACGCACTTCACCACTGATACCGCACATCGTATGATTCCTTAAAAACCCAGTTGTTTAAACAAGGTCGTTTATACAATACTGTTCACTTAACCGTTCGTGGTGAGCCTGTCGAACCACCCGTCACGCATCCAGAGCCCTTCGACAGGCTCAGGGCGAACGGGGTTGTAAAGGGTCTGTCATAACCCATTTTGTAACTATTCAGTGAGCTTCCGGGAGATACGCCCTGATCAACACACACCGTACACCCCACACACTCATCGCCAAAAAGTGGCGATTGGGCACGCTGAACCAAATTAATCCGGTCGGCGCAGGAGAGCAATACCAACTGCTTAAAGAGATTTTGCCAGGCACGCTCGCCATCGACCACGCTCTCGCACCGCCAATGGAGGCGCGCCTCACCCGTCACAGCGTCAATTAATGTTAACGAAGGTGCGCCGCACTCCAACCGGGCATCAATTATATACGTCATCAGCATTTCTCCTTTAATGGGCACCTCTATAAATTCGTCATGCCCGCGAAGGCGGGCATCCAGGCTTTTGATTTTCCTGGGTTCCCGTTTTCACGGGAACGACGAAAAGTGAATTTATAGAGGTGCCCTTACTGAACATCACCTCGACTTACGATATATTAATGAGAATGATTATCATTTGCAATTTATTTTATCCCCTATCGTGACCACTGGGAAGCTGCGGGGGAGAAATGAGCGTCCAGATACTCTACATCGCCGTTTTCTCAAGCCCAATTATCCAATCTAAGCCCCGGAACGCGCTGAAACTCTTTCAGGTTATTCGTTATCAAGACCAGTCCCAACGCACGGGCATGTCCGGCTATCATCAAGTCATAAGGCCCGATTGACTTGCCTGCTTTAGCCAGTTCAGCCCTCAGCTGACCAAAGTGTGCGGCCGCTTTTTCATCGAATGGCATCACTTCCAGACGGGCAGCCAATCCCTCTATTACGGAAAGATTCCTCTCGGTCTGAGATGATTTTTCGGCACCATAGATCAATTCTCCCAGCGTAACCGAAGAGATGCACGTCTGCCCTTCATGCAGCGTAAACGCCTCTCGTACTTTCTCAGGACGATTTTTGATTGTATAGATCACCATGTTGGTATCAAGCATATACTTCAGCACAATCAAAATCCCTCGCGTTCCTGGTCGGCGGGCTGTTCCCGCTGAACCATAAAATCCTCCGTTACTCCATCCCCCTCAAACCAGCTATCCCATGCACCCCCTGCCGGTGTAATAAGGCGCGTATTACCGATCGCCACGATATCCACCGCCTGGATGTTTTCTGGCAACGCCACTGACTTGGGGAGCCTGACCGCCTGACTGCGGTTGCTTTTGAACACTTTTGTATGTGCAATTGCCATATCAACACCTCGTATATCCTGGATTGTTCCTTATGAAGCATAGGCGCGCGCGTGGGATATGTCAATAACATATCCCGCACTAACATCCCACGCTAACACCTTGCAATAGTCCCCACACTCCCTTAGACTTATTCTCAAAATAAGCATCACCGCACCATCGGAAACTCAAGGAGAACACCATGCCGCATACATTGCCCGAATTGCCCTACGCCAAAACCGCCTTGGCACCGCACATTTCAGCCGAAACGCTGGATTATCATTACGGCAAGCATCATCAGACCTACGTCACGAATCTGAATAACCTTATTCCGGGTACGGAATTTGAGAAAATGTCGCTGGAAGAGATCGTCAGGAAGTCCTCTGGCGGCATTTTCAACAACGCAGCGCAAATCTGGAACCATACCTTTTATTGGCATAGCCTGAGCCCTCAAGGCGGCGGTGCGCCGACGGGTGCGTTGGGTGATGCCATTAACAAGACGTTTGGCTCGTTTGAAGAGTTCAAAAAAATCTTCACCCAAACTGCCCTCACTACCTTCGGCTCGGGCTGGGCGTGGCTGGTGAAAAATAAAGATGGCTCGCTGGCGATTGTCAGCACCAGCAATGCCGCCTGCCCGCTCACCGCTGGTCAGACGCCCCTGCTCACCTGCGATGTCTGGGAACACGCCTATTACGTTGACTACCGTAACGCCCGCGCCAACTATGTCGCCGCGTTCTGGAACCTCGTGAACTGGGACTTTGCCACGAAAAATTTAGCGGCGTAAGACACGAAAAATCAGGCGGTATAAGATTCGCGCCACCTTAACCCCTAACTCTGGTGTTTACTACGCCAAAGTTAGGGGTTATTATCACCGTTTGGCATTTCACTGGCAGTCCTTGGGACTGCCTTTTGTTTTTAGGATGGATGGTACAAGCGCATGCCGGAGTCACTTATGAACACCTACGGTCGCCAGCCCGTGACATTTGAACGGGGCGCAGGCGCGTGGCTGTGGGATACGCAGAACAATAAATACCTGGATGCCTTCAGTGGTGTTGCGGTATGTGGGCTGGGGCACGCTCATCCCGCTGTCACGGCAGCGATTTGCCAGCAGGCCGGGCGGCTGGTGCATACTTCCAACCATTTCGGCATCGCCCTGCAAGAAGATCTGGGGGCACAACTCACGCGCATTGCGGGCATGGACAAGGTATTTTTTGGCAACTCCGGTGCCGAAGCCAACGAAGCCGCAATTAAAATTGCGCGCCTGCACGGCCACCGTCGTGGCATTGCCACACCCACTATTATTGTTGCCGAAAACAGCTTTCACGGCCGCACGCTGGCCACGCTCACCGCCACCGGCAATCGCAAGATCCAGGCGGGCTTCGAGCCGCTGGTGCAAGGTTTTGTACGCGTGCCGTATAACGATCTCGAAGCGATGCGCACCGTAGCACGCAACAGCCCGAATATCGTAGCGGTATTAGTGGAGCCAGTGCAGGGCGAAGGCGGCGTGCATATTCCGGCGGATGATTATCTGGCGGGCGTGCGCGCCTTGTGTGATGAACACGGCTGGCTGATGATGCTCGATGAAATTCAAACCGGCATGGGTCGCACCGGGCGCTGGTTTGCTTACCAACATACTCATGCTGTCCCGGATGTGCTTACCGTTGCCAAGGCACTGGGCAACGGTGTGCCGATTGGCGCGTGCCTGGCACGTGGCGCAGCGGCTGAATTGTTACAGCCTGGCTCACACGGCTCTACTTTTGGCGGCAATCCGCTGGCGTGTGCGGCTGCGCTGGCCGTGATCACAACTATTGAACAGGAAAATCTGGTGGCGCGCGCCGCCACATTGGGCGAGCGATTGCTCACTGGCTTGAATCATGCCCTGCGTGATTGCAAACTTGTTACGGCAATACGCGGCAAAGGCTTGATGATCGGCGTGGAACTCAATCGCCCGTGCGCTGCGCTGATTCACACGGCACGGGCGCGCGGCCTGTTGATTAACGTCACCGCCGAACGCGTGATTCGCCTGTTGCCGCCTCTCACCCTCAGCGATGCCGAAGCCGACCTGATTATCGACGGTGTCGCAGCGGTCGTGCGTGACTTCGCCACCAGCGCAACCTCTGGCACCGCTTAATTTTATTGAACGTGCCATCGCACTGAAACGGAACACTATCCCCCATGGCATTACGTCATTTTCTTACACTTATGGATTTAAGTCCCACCGAGTTGCGCGGTTTGGTCGAGCGCGCCATCACGCTGAAAAAAATGCGCAATGCGAACGTACTTTACGAGCCCCTGAAAAATAAAGTGTTGGGCATGGTATTTGAGAAATCCTCTACCCGCACCCGTGTATCGTTTGAAACTGCCATGGCGCACTTCGGCGGCAGTTCCATTTTTCTGTCACCACGCGACACGCAGCTGGGTCGTGGCGAACCGGTGGAAGACACGGCGCGGGTGTTGTCCAGCATGGTCGATGTCATCATGATCCGCACCTATGCGCACGACATCATCGAACGCTTTGCCGCGCATTCACGCGTGCCGGTGATTAACGCCCTCACCGATCAATGGCACCCCTGCCAGCTACTGGCGGACATGCAAACCTGGATTGAACAGCGCGGCGACATCGCTGGCAAAACGGTGGCATGGATCGGCGATGGCAACAACATGTGCAACACCTACATCAGCGCCGCACGGCAGTTTGATTTTCATCTGCGCATCGCCTGCCCCAAAGGTTATGAACCCGACAAACATATATTGCAAAGCAGCGGCGCACACGTAACGCTGGTGAGTGATGCGCGCGCAGCCGCGAAAAACGCCGACCTGATTATCACCGACACCTGGACCAGCATGGGCTGGGAAGAAGAGCAGGAAAAACGCTTGCGTGATTTTGCCGCCTACCAGGTCAACGCGGAAATCATGGCGCATGCCAATCCCGATGCCCTGTTCATGCACTGCCTGCCCGCGCATCGCGGCGAAGAAGTCAGCGCGGAAGTGATCGACGGCGTGCAAAGCGTAGTATGGGATGAAGCAGAAAATCGCCTGCACGCGCAAAAAGCCCTGCTGGAATTGTTGCTCGTGCAGAAATGACCCCCCTGCTGGAAATCAAGAATATCGAATGCCGTTACGACAGCCACACCGTCGTGCATGATCTTTCTCTGCACTTGAATCCCGGCACGCTGGCATGTCTTCTCGGCCCGAGTGGCTGCGGCAAAACGACGGTGTTACGTGCCATCGCCGGTTTTGAGCCAGTCTACAAAGGCGAAATAGTGTTGCGCGGCCAGAGTGTGTCACAGGCCAATTACGTGGTGCCGCCCGAACAGCGCCATGTGGGCATGGTGTTCCAGGATTACGCACTGTTTCCGCACCTGGATGTAGAAAGCAACATTGGCTTTGGCCTGCGCAAACACACTAAAGATGCACGACGTAAAACCGTGCTGCAATTACTGGAGCTAGTAGGCCTGGGTGGCCTTGAAAAACGCTATTCGCATGAGCTGTCTGGCGGACAACAACAACGCGTTGCCCTGGCGCGCGCTTTGGCTGCGCAACCCGATTTAGTCCTTATGGACGAGCCTTTTTCAAACCTCGATATTGAACTGCGCGAACGTCTGGGACTGGAAGTGCGCGACATTCTTAAAAGCCAGAACATTGCCGCGATTCTGGTAACGCATGACCAGCAGGAAGCGTTTGCGCTGGGTGATGTGGTGGGCATCATGAATCAGGGAAATATTTTACAGTGGGATACGCCGTTTAATCTTTACCATGAACCGATCAATCGCTTTGTCGCAGACTTTATTGGTCAAGGGGTATTTTTACCCGGCACGCTGGTAACACCAGATACGGTAGAAACAGATGTCGGCATCATTCACGGCGACCGCGCCTATTTATGGCCCGCAGGCTCTGCAGTGGATGTATTATTGCGCCCGGACGACGTGGTGGCCGATGAGAACAGCGCATTACGCGGCGAGGTCGTCAACAAAGCCTTCAAAGGCGCGTCCATCATGTATACGTTAAAGCTGGCAAGCGGCAACAAGGTGCTGGCATTATTTCCCAGCCATCACGACCATATAATTGGTGAGCATGTAGGGATTCGCATCGACGCGAATCATTTAATTAGTTTTTTGCGTGCGTGAGCCTTCAGATTGATGCCGTATTGCACTGGTCGTATCACGTGCGCAGGAAACGACGCCACATAGTTACGATTTTACTTGCTATAATAGTGGTCTCGCCTGAACCCTAACCCACGGAAACCCGTAAAACACATGGCTCAATACATTTACACCATGAACCGCGTGGGCAAGGTGGTGCCGCCCAAGCGTGAAATCCTCAAGGACATCTCGCTGTCATTTTTCCCCGGCGCTAAAATCGGCGTGCTGGGGCTGAATGGCTCGGGTAAATCGACACTGCTGCGCATCATGGCGGGAGTGGACAAAGAACATCTGGGCGAAGCACGCCCGCAGCCCGGCATCCGCATTGGCTATCTGTCACAGGAACCGCAGCTTGATAATAGCAAGGACGTGCGCGGTAATGTTGAAGAAAGCGTTAAAGAAGTAAAGGCGCTGCTCACCCGCTTTAATGCCATCAGCGACGCATTTGCTGACCCCGATGCCGACTTTGACAAATTACTCACTGAACAAGCCGAACTGCAAGACAAAATTGAAGCCGCAGGCGCGTGGGATCTGGAGCGCAAGCTGGAAATCGCCGCCGATGCGCTGCGCCTGCCGCCGTGGGACGCCGACGTCACCAAGCTCTCCGGCGGTGAACGGCGCCGCGTGGCCTTGTGTACACTGCTGCTGTCTAACCCCGACATGCTGTTGCTCGACGAACCGACTAACCACCTGGATGCCGAATCCGTGGCGTGGCTGGAGCGTTTCCTGCAGGAATACGCCGGCACCGTCGTCGCCATCACCCACGACCGTTACTTCCTCGACAATGTCGCGGGCTGGATTCTGGAACTCGACCGTGGTCACGGCATACCGTGGGAAGGCAATTACTCGTCCTGGCTGGAACAAAAAGAAAAACGCTTGGGCGTAGAAGAACGTCAGGAAACCGCTCGCCAGCGCGCTATGAAAGAAGAGCTGGAATGGGTACGCAGCAGCCCCAAAGGCCGCCACGCCAAAAGCAAGGCACGCCTGGCGCGTTTTGAAGAAATGGCCTCGCAGGAATTTCAGAAGCGCAATGAAACCAAAGAACTGTACATCCCGCCCGGCCCGCGCCTGGGTGATCTGGTCGTCGAAGCGGTGGGTGTGCGCAAAGGCTTCGGCGAGCGCCTGCTGATTGATAATTTGAATTTCAATCTGCCACGCGGCGGCATCGTCGGCATCATCGGCCCCAACGGCGCGGGTAAAACCACCCTGTTCCGCATGATCACTGGTCAGGACAAGCCTGACGCAGGTGAACTACGCATTGGCGACACCGTACATCTCGCCTATGTAGACCAATCACGCGACAGCCTGAACGGCAACAACAGCGTATGGGAAGAAATTTCTGGCGGACTGGACATCATCACCGTCGGCAAATTTGAAATGCCCTCACGCGCCTATGTGGGCCGCTTTAACTTCAAAGGCACTGACCAGCAAAAACTTATCAAAGATCTTTCTGGCGGCGAGCGCAATCGCGTGCATCTCGCCAAGCTGCTCAAAAGCGGCGGCAACGTACTGCTGCTCGACGAACCCACCAATGACCTTGATGTTGAAACCCTGCGCGCCCTGGAAGACGCATTACTGGCCTTCCCCGGCTGTGCCGTGGTGATTTCGCATGATCGCTGGTTCCTCGACCGTGTCGCCACGCACATGCTGGCCTTTGAAGGCGATAGCCAGGTCACCTGGTTTGAAGGCAACTATGCCGATTACGAAGCCGATAAACACCGTCGCCTCGGCACCGATGCTGATCAGCCACACCGCATCAAATACCGGAAGCTGGCGATTTGATGGCGCGTCCATCATCTAGCAGCCTGTCGGACTTAGGTCGAATCTACTGCAAAAGCGGGAGGACGGCCCATTTTTCCACAAAAAATCGTCAAATAGAGTAGACTATTATCCTCATTTTTGCGAAAAACTGTGCTCGCCCTCCCGCTTTTTCGTTGCGATCCCCTAAGTCCGACAGGCTGCTAGTCACTTTATTTCTAACTCGTAGGATATTTTTACAATGTCAGTTTTTGCCACCCTGTTTTTAATGCTCATCATCATTTTGATTGCCGCTGAGGTCTTCACCAACGCACTGGAACATCTCGGTGAGAAACTGAAAATCTCCGAAGGCGTCACCGGCTCACTGTTCGCCGCCGTAGGCACGGCATTGCCAGAAACCATGGTGCCGCTGCTGGCGATTTTTGCCGGAACCGATGACAAACACCTCAATGAAGAAATCGGCGTCGGCGCGATTCTCGGTGCACCGCTGATGCTCATCACATTATCGGTGTCATTGCTGGCAATCGCCACGTTTCGCAAACGCACGTTCTCCGGCCACTTCACACCGGAAAAAACCGGCTTCAAGCGCGACCTCAACTTTTTTCTGTTCGCCTTCTCACTGGCCGCTGTCGCCATGTTCATACCCCACGACATGGGTTACCTGCGCATCTTCATCGGCGCATCGCTGGTGCTCACCTACTTCGTCTACGTCATGATAACGTTGCGCGCATCCAAACAACTCGTTGCAGAAGGCCACGCCACCGCAGCCCACTCGCCGATGATGTTAAATCGCATAGGCCTGCCCACCAACATGATTACCATCGTTCTGCAGCTTGCATTGGGCTTAGGCTTATTGATCTTTGGCGCCAAGGGCTTCATCGGCGGCGTGCAGGAAGCCTCCGTCATTCTGGGCATGTCCGCTTTGA
Source organism: Gammaproteobacteria bacterium (assembly GCA_031421115.1). Classification (GTDB taxonomy): domain Bacteria; phylum Pseudomonadota; class Gammaproteobacteria; family Ga007554. The sequence goes on from JANOOA010000010.1 coordinate 9,310, forward strand.
TGTTGTCACTGCTGATCATCCCCATTGCCACGGAACTACCCGAAAAATTCAACAGCATCCTGTGGATACGCCGCCATAAAGACACCATGGCATTCGGCAACATCACTGGCGCGATGGTATTCCAGGGCACGCTGTTGCCCGCCATAGGCATCACCCTCACCCCGTGGACACCCCGCCCGGAAGTGCTGGCAGGTATTGTCATCGCTTTAGTCGGCGCATTGTGGTTACGCTTCATGATCTCCTATGGACAGCTAAAAGTGTGGCACGTACTTGTCAATGGCGGCCTGTATGTGCTGTTTATTGCGGTTGCGCTGGGCTAAGGCTTGCTCCATATTAATAATTTAGGGGGATTTTGAGTGTATAACATGAGCCTCTTGCAAAACTCCCCGCCTGACAAGCGTGAACCGGCTTTGACGGCTGATTTTTGAAGCGTTGGGGTGGTTTTTGGCGATTACGGCGGTGGGGTCACGGATTTCTCCTGTTGCGGGCGATCGTCTGCCCAACCCACGCATCCGTGGGGATTTTTATACAATTCGTCGAGCGGCGACTCATTGCAGCAAGCGCATCAATTGATCCACGGTCAGTACCAGCAGGCCGAACATCAGATAGCTCATCACCTTGGCGTTGCCCTTGACCCAGACGTGGTTGCCGCCGAACTCATCCTTGAGTCATGCACTCATCCGTTCGGCCACCGTGTGCTCGTTGTAGCGCACCGCTTCAGCAGGATCGAATTCAAGCTTCTCACCGCCCGCGGGTTGTGGTCAATCAGCGGAACGTGTCCCAGGTCTTTGCAATGCGCCCGCAACGCGGCGCTGCAACACGCCGCATCCGACCGCCAAGGATGGCGGAAGTGCGGAAAACGCAGGAGCAGTTTTTCCGCCATCACGTCATAGAGGCTCGTCACCCGCGCCGCCGTCAGGCGCGACGATGTAAATCCGAAACCTTTAGCAAGTTACCGATCAAGGGAATTAATTTCCATCGCCGTTTCCAGGGTTATTGCTTGCCAACGAGAATGGTACCTAGATAAGCGACTACGTCACTGATTTCCTGGGTAGATAGTTGTTCTCCCCACACCGGCATTACCGCTGAACGACCCATCGCCGCCCCGCCCAAGGTGATGATCAGCGTTTTGTATTCGTTGTTTTTGTCACTCTTGGTCAGATTAGCCGGTGGCGGCTTGAATAAAACCGATGCCCGGCCCCCGCCATTGCCTTTTACACCGTGGCAGAGTATGCAATTTTTTTTGAAAACTGCCTCGCCACGTCCGACGGCATTATTTACAACACCCAGATAAGCGACCACGTCTTTTATTTGCTCGTCCGATAGCTCATCCTTCCAGGGAGGCATATAGAGTGTTTTACCCACACCTAACCCACCTTCACGGATGATCTCTTCATAGTATTGCGCAGGCATGGACTTAATGGCGAGGGGGGCCATACCATGCAGTTTTGAGGCTTTGGTATCACCGTTCGCCAATTCCCCATGACAAAGCACACAATAATACTTATAAACGATGCCGCCACGAACCATGGGTTTGGCAAGCGCGCTTTGTATGTCTTCGCGGACGTCCGTAGCCCACACACCACTGACGCACATGGCGAGTACCATCCCCATCAGCATCTTTCTGGTTAAGTGTTTCACTACTGAACCTCAAGCTTTAATTGCATCTCCGGGTGAATGGCGCACTCGACATCTACCGTTCCCTTCTGGCTAAAAGTCACCGTGCGTGAATCCCCTGCGGGGAAGGATCCAATATCGAATGTTTTAATCTCTGACAGTGAAAAGACGTTATGGAAAAATGGATCATGATTCTTGAAACGAAGCGTATCTCCTGCCTTTATTTTCAATTGTTCGATCGTTACACCCTTAACGACGAAGGATTTTTTCTGTTGCCCCACTTCAATCTCTGCGGCCTGTGTTGTCGGTAACCAGGCAACGAGCAGTAAAAATCCGACTTTTTTCATGTTGAATATACGCATTTCATCAATCTCCTCTAATTAGGTAACTGGGGGACGGTTATGACCATGTGTTTTCCAGTGAGGCTCCGCATGAAGGCCACCAGATCCACCTTTTCCTGATCCGTTAAGTTAAGCGGCTTCAGATTGGGATCAAGGTTTTCCCTGTCATCTCCACCACGGTTATAATGATCCACCACTTCTTGCAATGTCTTATATGCGCCATTGTGCATATAGGGCGCGGTGAGGGCAATGTCGCGCAGCGTGGGAGTTTTGAATGCGCCTTTCAGAACTTTAACTTTCTTGTGCGCGAACCTTCCTTCGTCCGGTGACTCGCTGATCTTTTTCAGACCAATATTATGGAAGCCGTTATCCACGAAATTAAATCCTTGATGACAGGCTGTGCAATTGGCCTTATCTTCAAATAAAACAAAACCGCGCTTTGCTGATTCGCTTATCGCCTTCTGGTCTCCCTTGCGCCACTTGTCAAAGGGAGCTTCCGTTGATACCACCGTTCTTTCGAAGCTGGCGATGGCCTTGGAAATAGTTTTTTTGCTGATGCCTTCGCCGGGATAACTCTTTTCAAATAGTTCCTTGTAACCGGGGATGGCAGATAATTCTTCGAACAAATCATCCAGATTCTGGTTCATTTCATCCGGCGACAAGAGAGGGCCAGTCGCTTGATCTTCCAGACTTGGCGCGCGCCCGTCCCACATCTGGATCCTATTGTAGGCAGTATTCAGAATCGTGGGTGTCGCCCTGTGGAGAATCTTCATTCCAACGCCCACGGCGGTGGGCAAACCATCCGACCAACCAAGTGCCGGGTTATGACATGTGGCACAGCTTATCCAGTTGGATCCTGACAAACGAGGATCGAAAAACAGTATCTTGCCGAGCTCGGCGCGGTCCGGGGTCAATTGATTATCTGCCGGGGCGGGTGCGATGTTCGGACGCAGATAGGGATCTACTTCCTCAGCAGTCCCGCCGAAGGGCGAGTAAAGAGTGGCAGATATGCCGAACAGAACCGCAACGACGACCCCACTATGTTTCCTGTTCTTGGTATTGCTGTATTTCACAGTTGCTTTCTCCTTATGGAAATTGTGCTTTTCGGGATGATAAAAATCAACAATGCTTCATTACTGTTTAATATGATGTGATATGTCCTTCCATCGCCCTGTTCTACGTTATAACTTGAATCTGCCAACTACATTATTCAGGTCGACCGCCGAACCATTCAATGTGCTCGCCAGGTTATTCAATATATCGGTTTGATCGTTGGTTTCCCTGCTTAACTCGAGCAGGCCACCGATCGATAAATTGATGCCATTGAGCGCTTTTTCCTGTTCACTGATCAGATCCACCACATTGATCATGGCATCGCTCATGAGGCTGGCTTGTGTGCTGCTGGCGGCTGTTTCCTCTGCGACGTTTTGCAATCGCGAGATGTTTTTGTGGGCCTCTGCAACGGAGACTTCCAACAATCCAACGGTGAGTTTTATGCTATTGGAAATGGTGTCTACTGAGGTGGAGATTCCTCCAGTAGCACTCTCTGTCCTTTTCGCCAGCGCTCGCACCTCGTCAGCCACCACCGCAAAGCCCCGACCCTGGTCCCCGGCACGTGCCGCCTCAATGGCGGCATTCAATGCCAGCAAATTAGTTTGAGCCGAAATATCACGGATGGTTTTGGTGATGGTGGCAATGGTTTCTGCGGCCTTGGTAAGCTCTCGTGTGCTTGACATGGTATTTTCCATGCTCTCCTGGAAACGCTCAAAGCTAATAACAGCCTCTCTGATTTCGGCGGCGTTTTGCTGGGCGTTTCCTGAGGTTTCTTGTGCCTTATCGGCGGCATTCTCCAATTGAGCTACAGCCTGGCTGGTTTTATCCAGTGCAATAGTGACATCATTCTTGATGTTTATGACGTTGCCATGCACTATTGTCGAGACTCCGCAGATTTTGTCCGCCGTATGGCTAACATCCCGGGCCTTGACGGTCAATTGGCTTGCTTCCTGATGAATTTTTCCGACAATCCCATGCAGGTTGATGACGGTTCGCGACATGGCATGGATCGTTCTGCCGATTTCATCTGTGCCCGCGTTGGTGAGTTTTATGCTTAAATCGCCATCTGCCAAAGCGGTCATGGAACCCTCCAGAGATAACAGGGGTTTAGTGACCAAGTGGGCGGCAAACAAGCTGACCATGATGCCAATCACAGCGCCAAGCCCGGCAAGAATCCCCAGCATGACAATAACATTGCGTCCTTCCGTTGCCTCCTCTGCCGTGCGATTAGTTAAGGTCGTGCGCTCTGATATTACGAGATTGCCCGCAAGTTCATCGACACGATTCATTGAGCCACGCATTTCCTTGCTCTTTTCTATCGCCAACGCATCGTCGTTTGCACGCGCAGCTTTAATCATCCCCAGCGATACCGGCTTCATTTGTGTTACCAGTTCGATAAGTTCTTCAACCTCCGGTCGCCCCTGCAGGATGATTCCCAGGTTTTGAATGTTTTCGTCAAGCAGTGCCGCGCTCTGGATGGCCGCAACGGCTGCTTTGCGGATATCCACAGGTTCCTGCGCTACGATGAGCTGTGCCTGAGCCTTGCCCATTGACAGGATCGCAATCTGGGCGTTCGTGGCAGCCTCCACGCGTTTTTGCGATTCGCTGAGCGCCTGGCTCTGCTGATAAATGACGTAACCACCGAACAGAGCAACCCCGGTAATGGCCAGAATAAACAGGCCCGAAAGCCCTAAAATCTTTTTCCGCCAACTGATGTGAGCCAACCATTTCTCAAGCATTATCCGTTCCCCTAAACATACCCGCGCCTGAATAAAAAGAGCATCTGCAGGGCACCTCTAAAAAAATGACGGAAATTTGAATTTCTAGAGGCATCCTGCATTGATTAACGGTCATCCTAGGGGGAACTTTAGGATATTCTTCTACAGGACTTGGAAGGCGCTGGAATGTATAGCAGAGCATTCCTCCGGCTCGCACAGATTCAGTGCTTTGTGCGGTCGCAGTAGAGTGCTAATGGAAAATCTGGGTTAAAGCGGAAAGTAAATTCGTCAAGACGGGTTTACAAGCGATCGGCGTCGAACGATTCTTGGTGAGCGCCGAGCAGCCACTTTTTTACGAGAGCGGCTACTCGATGCATTCAGGGAAGCACTTCGTGAGCATTCATGCCAGATCCATTGATGGATCTGGCGACCAGATATCTCGCCTGACCAGAAGAAGGGGCCTTAGGCCAAGCGCCTACTTTTGGTGAAACGCACTACTAGCGTCGGGTCAATAATATGCGGTTTTCAGTGCGACGGTTTCTGCATTAATTTATCGGTATACGCCATGGCAACCGCTGATACTACAAAGGTGAGGTGAATAATCACCTGCCATTGCATGGTTTTTTCATCAAGCTGGGGGGCGTTGATGAAGGTTTTGAGCAAATGAATAGACGAAATACCAATCAGAGCCATGGAGAGTTTGATCTTCATGGTGCTGGCGTTGACGTGGCCTAACCATTCTGGGTGATCAGGGTGATCTTCTTTGTAAAGCCGCGAAACAAATGTTTCATATCCACCAATAGTTACCATAATCAATAAGTTGGCAATCATTACCACATCAATCAGCCCTAACACAATGAGCATGATCTCGGCTTCGTTAATGGTGGTGGCTTTGCCAACAAGGTGAACAAGCTCTACCATGAAATGGTAGACGTACACACCTTGCGCGATAATCAGCCCCAAATATAAGGGAGCCTGCAGCCAGCGGCTCCAGAAAATGAAGCCTGTTAGAAGTGTCATTGATCGAGAAGAAGTCTTGTTGTCCATATAAGCCTTGTGGTTAGTGTCCTGTTAATGTTTTGATTTTACCCTATCTGACGCTACGACTCACCATCTCCAGCGCCGCCTGTATGGCGGCCTCCAGACTCCCGGTGTCGGCCTGACCAGTGCCTGCCAGATCCAGCGCTGTGCCATGATCCACTGAGGTGCGAATAATCGGCAATCCCAGCGTGATGTTGATAGCACGGCCAAATCCGGCATATTTGAGCACCGGCAAACCTTGATCATGATACATCGCCAATACTGCGTCTGCGGTTTGCAGATACTTGGGGATGAACAAGGTATCGGCGGGCAACGGGCCAGTGAGTCGCATGCCCAATCCACGCAATTTTTCCAGCACTGGGGCAATAATCTGATCATCTTCGCGGCCAAGGTGGCCGCTTTCGCCGGCATGGGGATTCAGACCGCAGACTAAAATATGCGGATCACTTACGCCCAGCCGGGTGCGCAGATCATGGTGCAGCACGCGCAACATCGCTTCCAGACCCGGCGCGGTGATGGCGTCGCTCACATCGCGCAACGGCAAATGCGTGGTGGCCAGCGCCACCCGCAGGCCAGGCACGGCCAGCATCATCACCACCTGCTCTGCCCGGCTAAGCTCTGCCAGAAATTCCGTATGGCCAGTGAAGGCAATGCCAGCGTCATTAATAATGCTTTTTTGCACTGGCCCGGTGACTAGCGCATCGCACTGACCACTCAAACACGCGGCAGCGGCAACGCGCAACGTCTCCATCACATAAGACGCATTGGCGCGATTCAACTGGCCGCATTGCACTGGCACGACCAGTGACACGGGCAAGACCTTAAGTGTGCCCGCACGGTGCCTTCTTCCAATCCGGCGACGCAACTGCATAGTGTCGGCATCCAACACCTGTAATTGCAACGGCAAGCCTAGCTGCCGGGCGCGTTGCGCCAGCAGATCAGGGTCAGCCACGGCTACCAGCTCGGCATCCCACACCTGCTGGGCAATGCGTATGCACAGATCGGGGCCGATACCGGCAGGTTCACCAGGCGTTAAAGCGATGCGCGGGATCATATATAGAGCGTGGTGGTATTATAGAACTGCACCATCAAGGCGATATTCCACATACGCTTCATCGCGCAGGCGCCGCAGCCAGTTTTGATATTCTTCTTCAATCTTGCGGCTACGCAGTGCTTCCTGAGCCTGATTACGTGTGTATTCTTCCGTATTGTCATGTTCGCGGCGTTCTTGCACCTGCACAATGTGCCAGCCAAATTCGCTCTTGAAAGGGGCGCTGATCTGTGTCGGTTGCAATTGATTCATGGCCTCTTCAAAAGCGGACACCATATCACCCGGGTTGACCCAGTCCAGGCTACCGCCTTTTGCGGCACTGAGGGTATCATCGGACACGCCACGCGCTAATTCGGCAAAGTCCTCGCCTTTTTTGATGCGTTGCGCCAACTGCTCCAAACGGATACTGGCGTCATCGTCAGCAATCATCTCAGTGGTGCGAATTAAAATATGCCGAGCCAATGTTTGCGTCACCGTATGGCGTTTACCGCCCCGGTAATCGAGCAGCTTGATAATATGAAAACCGCCTGAGCTACGAATAATGCCGCTTAACTCCCCTACTTTCATGGCGGGCGCCTGAGAGGCAAATAATGAAGGTAATTGACCCGCACTGCGCCATCCCAGATCGCCGCCTTCGAGCGCTTGCTGTCCATCCGACACGGCAATTGCAGTTTCCTTGAAATCAGCACTGCCTGCTGCGCCACTATCTACTTTGGTAGCTACTTTGGCTTGCAATTTCTCAAGAATTTTTTCGGTTTTTTGGCGTGCGGCCTGAATCTGTTCCGGTGAGGCGGCTTCTGGCAGTGCAATTAAAATGTGACCCAAACGGTACTCGTCGTCCGATTTGCCTTGACGTGCCTGTGCGGCAAGAAACTGTGAAACTTCCTGATCCGTCACCGTAATACGACCGTCTACCTGACGTTGACGTAGCCGCGTGATAATAATCTCATCACGAATGTCTTCGCGAAATTTATCAAAGCTGAAGCCATCTTTTTCAAGTACGGCGCGAAACTCAGTCAATGACAATTTATTTTGCACAGCAATTCTGTTAATGGCACGATTCAGCGTGTCATCATCCACGCGTATGCCGGTGTTGGCGGCCAACTGCAATTGCAAGCGGCTGCTAATCAGTCGCTCCAGCACCTGTTTTTGTAATACATCAGCCGCCGGGGCCGGGGTATTTTGCTGGCGCAACTGCTGCTTGATGGTGCGCGTCTGGTCATCCAGTTCACTGCGCGTAATCACCGCATCGTTCACTATCGCCACAACGCTGTCTATTTCCACCCGCGAAGAAGATGGCGTAGCGTCAGCTATCGCTACCTGGGTTAATATCAACGCCAAACCGAAAAATATTTTCTGTATCATTTACTTTTAACCTTCGCCCTAACCATCTCCCGCCTCGCGGGAGATGGAGAATAATGAATCTTTGAATTAGCGAGCTTAACGCTCATTCTGATAGCCTAAAATACCACGTTCCAATACCGTTCGAACTGACTCTCCGACACTCATCAGGCCTTTGAGTTCCAATTGCATAAGCAGAGAGCTGTTCATCTCCCCAGTTGAGGTCAGGTTGCGGCGATTGACTATGGTAAACGCCCAGCAGCAACTATTATATTCCAATCCCGCCAGCGATTCTAAAATACGGTTATCCGGCAGGGAATAATACCAGCGGCCAATGAAGTTCCACTGGTGATGCAACGGGAAAAAGGTTGATATATCAATCTGATCAGTTTGATTACGGCGATAACGGTAGGCCATGTTAAGAATGCTGTTTTTATGTGGATTATATTTAATCTGCACCGAGCCGCGTTCAATCTGTTCCAGATTCGGATTCCAGTAGGCATCAGCCGTGGTTGCCCAGGCGGGCGCTAACGCCGCCGCTGCCTCAGCCACCACATCTGACACTGGCGCGTTTACGGAGCGGTCGCCAGCCGGAAACGTCACGCGACGATCCTGCAAATAATAAATTTGCCCGAGGCTGAGCCGCATATGCTCTACACCGCTGTCACGCCCCAGCACGCGCGTGGTGAGCGCAGCACTGATCTGAT
>JANOOA010000011.1:0-2159 GCA_031421115.1 Gammaproteobacteria bacterium
CCAAGCTGTTAATGCGGGCGTGCGGCGCTTTGTCTTTATTAGTTCGATCAAGGTCAATGGTGAGGCTACGCCTCTAAGCCAGTCCTATACTGCTGATGACGTGCCAGCGCCGCTCGATCCGTATGGTGTATCCAAGTATGAGGCAGAGCGTGGTTTGATGCGGCTTGCGGAAGAAACCGGGCTGGAAGTTGTCGTCATTCGCCCACCTTTGGTCTACGGGCCGAGGGTTGGCGCTAATTTCTTGAGATTGCTTGCCTTGGTTCAGAAGGGTGTGCCACTACCGTTCGGGGCGATTAAAAATCAGCGCAGCCTTGTCTACGTCGGCAACCTTGTCGATGCCATTATTACTTGCTTGGAACACCCCGCCGCCGCTGGCCAAACTTATCTGGTGAGCGACGGTGAGGATGTATCAACCCCCGAATTGATACGGCGTATTGCGAATGCGCTGGGGCGTCCGGCGCGTTTGTTGCCTGTGCCGCCTGCTTTGCTGCGTTTTGCGGGTCAATTAACCGGCAAATCGGCGCAGGTGGAGCGGCTGCTGGATTCTCTGGTGATTGACAGCTCCAAAATTCGGCGGGAGCTGGGGTGGAGGCCGCCATTCACCATGGAGCAGGGGCTGGCGGAAACTGCCAGATGGTTTCAGGGGAGCGGTGACCGCGCCTGAAGGCGCAACAGAACCTGATCTGACACGGGGGAAGCCGATAGCTCCCCTCCTCCTGTGTGCCTGGCGAACCCCGCGCAGGCTCTGAATAGTCACCCGGCCGTCTTGCCAGTGAGGCGATTCATCGGCATAATCGCTTCATTACATGGAGCGAATAAGTCATGCAAACGCCTCTCACCTGGATCTGGCAGCGGCCCGACTGGCCCCACTTCGGCTGGGATGCAGCGTGTCTTATGCCTTTACTTGCCCGCGCCCGGTTCGCCCAGGGCAAGGTGCTTGGAGCTGCCCGGCTGCTCGATGCCAACCTGACGCTGGAGGCGGTAGCCGCAATCCTGGTGGAAGACGGCCTGACCACCAGCGCCATTGAGGGCGAGCGGCTCGATCTGGAGGCAGTTCGCTCCTCGGTGGCCCACCACCTGGGATTACCGACCGCAGGACTTATCAAGCCACCGCGTGCCGTGGACGGGTTGATTGATGTTCTCCTTGATGCGACGCGGCAGCATGCGCAACCCTTGACCGCTAAACGCCTGTTTGGCTGGCAGGCGGCGCTCTTCCCTGTCGGCTATTCCGGGCTGCACGCCATCCGGGTGGGGGAATTGCGTGGGAACGTGCTGATGCAGGTGGTCTCGGGCGGTATCGGCAGGGAAAAGGTGCACTTCATTGCGCCACCGCGCGAAAGGCTGAATGCGGAGCTTGAACATTTTCTCGCCTGGTTCAACACATCATCCGCCGATCTTGATGGCCTCGTCCGCGCAGGGTTGGCTCATCTCTGGTTCGTCACCCTGCATCCCTTCGGTGATGGCAACGGCCGATTGGCGCGTGCCATCACCGACATGGCGCTTTCCCAGGATGAACGCCAACCGATGCGTCTCTTCAGCCTTTCCGCGCAGATCCTGCGCGAACGGGAAAGTTACTACGATATCCTTGAGTGTACCCAGCGCGGCGGCCTGGATGTGACTGCATGGCTCGCCTGGTTTCTGACACAGGTCGAGGCGGCGGCGATCACTGCAGAGCAGACGGTCGCCAATACCTTGGCCAAGGCTCGGTTTTGGCTCAAGCACCAGAGCGCCAATCTCAATGAACGCCAGAACAAGGTGCTCAATCGCCTGCTGGATGCCGGTCGGGGCGGCTTCGAAGGCGGCATAAACACCCGCAAGTACATGAGCTTGACCAAGACCAGCCGAGCGACGGCATACCGGGAACTGGCCGAGTTGGTGGAAAAAGGCTGCCTTGCCCCGACTGGCAAGGGTGGACGCAGTAGTGCTTATGAGATTGTTTGCTGATGCACCCGTTCTTGCTGCGATGCAAGCGCGAAAGCTGCTTCGCCTATACACTGGGGCGTTCCTTACTGCCCATACCGCCCGCCTTGCTGCGTTTAGCGGGGCAGTTGACCGGCAAATCGGCGCAGGTGGAGCGGTTGCTGGATTCTCTGGTGATTGATAGCTCTAAAATCCGCCGGGATCTGGGGTGGACGCCGCCGTTTACGCAGCAGCGCACC
>JANOOA010000012.1:0-2969 GCA_031421115.1 Gammaproteobacteria bacterium
TACTCCAGATAATCCACACCGCACAGGTCAATCAACTGTTCGAATGAAAATTCTGGCTCATCACGCAACGCCGTACACACCTCCAGCAATTTCTCGCCGGGCAGTTGCACAGTCACTTCACCCACCGCCACACGACACTCGATGAGGCTGCTGCCAAAGCGCGCTTGCAATGCGTTGGCTAAATCCTGTTTTACATCAGACATGGATCAATAACTCGGCCATAATTTATAGGGAACTTAGCGGGCAATGGTGTTAGTGCGTTTAATTTTGTTTTGCAACTGGATAATGCCATACAGCAACGCCTCGGCGGTCGGCGGACAGCCCGGGACATAAATGTCTACCGGCACAATACGATCGCAGCCGCGCACCACGGCATATGAATAATGATAATAGCCGCCGCCGTTGGCACAGGAACCCATGGAAATCACCCAGCGCGGCTCGCTCATCTGGTCATATACTTTGCGCAGAGCCGGCGCCATCTTGTTGACCAGCGTGCCGGCTACGATCATCACATCAGACTGGCGCGGACTGGGGCGAAACACCACACCGAAGCGATCCAGATCGTAACGTGCCGCGCCAGCGTGCATCATCTCTACTGCGCAACAGGCCAAACCAAATGTCATGGGCCACAACGAACCGGTACGCGCCCAGTTAATCAGTGCGTCGGCACTGGTCGTGACTACGCTCTTCTCAAGGATGCCTTCTATTCCCATTCCAGCGCACCTTTCTTCCACTCATAAATAAAGCCAATCACGAGGATGGACAGAAACACCACCATCGCCATATAACCAAACATGCCAATTTCCGTCAACACCGTGCCCCACGGAAACAGGAAAGCAATTTCAAGGTCAAACACAATAAAGAGAATGGCGACGAGGTAATAGCGCACATCAAACTTCATGCGCGAATCTTCAAACGCCTCAAAGCCGCATTCATAAGGGGAGTTTTTTGCACTATCGGGACGATGTGGCGCAATCAAGAAACCACCAATCATCGGTGCAACGCCAAAAAAAACGCCCATCGCAAGGAATACCAATACAGGCAAATAGTTTTCTAGCACGCGACAACCTCACCCACCGTTACGATCTGTGTATGGACACCCGGTTCGGCATCAAACTTTAGAGCCGAACGGGTATCATCAAATATAGTTATTATCTCGCCCAGCAGAAAATAGGCGAGTTTTCAAGTCTATGGTACGAAACAAGACACTGTCAAGTGATAACTCGTTGGGGCGACCATACGATTCATGGGGTTACGTAGAATGAAAAAAAACCAAGGGCTTGATAAGAAAGCGGTCTTTTGATGAATCGGATAGAAATGGCAGATTTTTTCGATTATTCGGGAAAAATGCCAATTTTTAATGATTCATACGGAAATGCCTGACGTAAGGCGATGTAATATGGTGGCACAGCGCGCGCTTGAAAACCCTGAAATTGCACAGGCGCGTTATTTCAGCGCTTTATAATTATGGGGTGCCCCCGGTGTCAGGATAGTTGTCGTGTCGCCGGAATGGAGTAACCCATAAACCTTATTAAGGGCACATCTAATAATCCCAGGTTTTCCATTAGTTGCCGCCCATGTTTCACATTGCCTCAAAAGAACGGCCTGATTCTCCTTGACATGGGTCAGATAACCCCCTCCTGCCTGACTAATTTGCGTCGTCGCTTCTGGGTGCAAGTGAATTTTTCATTGTGCGTTTCCCTTAATGGTGATGGAACCCCCAAGAAATAATGGCCCGAGCATCGGCTCCGATGTGCTCGCCTAACCAAAAGCACGCTACGACTCCGACGGCTGAAGCTTAAGAATCAGCACTCTCACCCCACTTTCAAATCCGGTATTCCCAGCCCGTATTTGCGCAGTTGCTGTATTTCATCACGCATGCGGCCAGCTTCTTCGAATTCAAGGTCACGGGCGTGTTTGTACATCTGCTGTTCGAGTTTTTTGATTTTTTGCAGGAGCTTTTCAGGCGACAGGGCAGCATATTCGGCAGCGTCCTCTGCGATTTTAAGGTGTTTTTTGTGTGCGACGCCACCCGCGCCGATCCCTCCGCCGTGGGCACCATCCATGATATCTATCACGCTTTTTTGCACCCCGCGAGGGACAATGCCATGGACTTCGTTGTGAGTGACTTGTTTAGCGCGACGACGGTCGGTTTCGTCAATGGCGCGTTGCATTGATCCGGTGACTTTACCAGCATAAAGTATCGCTCTGCCATGCAGGTTACGCGCAGCGCGGCCGATGGTCTGGATCAGTGAGCGCTCGGAGCGCAGGAAGCCTTCTTTGTCGGCATCAAGGATTGCGACCAATGATACTTCAGGAATATCCAACCCTTCTCGCAGCAGGTTGATACCAACCAGCACGTCAAATTTACCCAGGCGCAAGTCACGGATGATTTCGACACGTTCGACGGTGTCGATGTCCGAATGCAGATAACGTACCCGCACACCGTGATCGGCGAGGTAGTCGGTGAGATCTTCCGCCATGCGCTTGGTGAGCGTGGTGACCAGCACGCGCTCGCCAATCTGCGCGCGCTTTTTGGCTTCAGACATCAGGTCATCTACCTGGGTATCCACCGGACGAATTTCAATCTCGGGGTCGACCAAACCGGTGGGGCGCACCACTTGCTCTACCACGGCACCGGAACGCCCCAGCTCATAAGCGCCGGGCGTGGCCGAAACATAAATTGTCTGCGGTGCGATACCGTCAAATTCGTCAAAACGCAGTGGCCGGTTGTCAAGCGCTGAGGGCAGGCGGAAGCCGTAATTGACCAGGTTTTCTTTACGCGAACGATCGCCTTTATACATCGCGCCCAATTGCGGAATAGTGACATGACTTTCGTCGATCACCAGCAGCGCATTACTCGGCAGGTAATCAAACAATGTTGGCGGCGCTCCCCCGGTGTTGCGGCCCGATAGATAACGTGAATAGTTTTCAATGCCGGAGCAATAACCCAGCTCCATAATCATTTC
>JANOOA010000013.1:0-12382 GCA_031421115.1 Gammaproteobacteria bacterium
CCCGCACCTTTGAGCACGCAAACACCACCATAGCGCTGTTGTAACGTCTGCACGGCATGGAGACGATCGGCCTGTATCTGTTCTGTAGTAATACCCAGCAACCGCGCGGCTTCGCCGGGATGCGGCGTGAGGATCCAATCATCGCGCCGTGTCGGCTCCTGCGCCAGTAGATTCAGCGCGTCGGCATCCACCACCAGCGGCAAATGTGTTTGCAGCACCGCAGCCAACATGTCGCGCGCCCACGCCGATTGCCCTAGGCCGGGGCCAATAGCGACCACACTGGCACGTTGCAGCAGCGGGCGTAGATCACGCGCACACTCAACGCCATGACACATTAATTCAGGACGTGCCGCAGCAATGGCAGCCGCATGGACAAGGCATGTGGCGATGCTCACCAGACCACTGCCGGTGCGCGCCGCCGCCTCACCCGCAAGGCGCACCGCGCCTGCCATGCCGTGATCGCCACCCACCACCAGCACATGACCGTAATCGCCTTTGTGACTGGCGCGTGAGCGCGGCGGTAGCCATGCGTGCAACATGCAGTCAGTAAGGAGCACCGTAGAAGGCGTCATTTACAACAGGTTCCCATTACCATTTTTAGGATAATCCCGGAAAAATCCAATAGGCGTTTTATCATGCAAATTCGCTCAAAACGAAGATCTCTCTCTTCGTCTGAAATGATAGAAGCAATGACAATCCCACTGTCACCCCCCCGTGAAGGCGGGGGGGGGGCTGGCTTCGTTTCCGCACTTACTCGGTGTGGGATGTGTGGGATAATAGCAGAACCGGGAAACAGCGGGTATTCGGGATGACCTTTTTGTTATATCATAAGTAATTATAGTGCTTGTAATATAATCAGGGCTTGATGGAATTGGGCATGCAAAAATTCATTACATTAACCGGATTGACAGCGCCGCTGGATCGCGCCAACGTGGATACCGATGCGATTATCCCCAAACAGTTTCTGAAATCCATTAAACGCAGCGGGTTTGGGCCGAATCTGTTTGACGAGTGGCGCTATCTGGATCACGGCGAGCCAGATCAGGATAATACCGGACGACCGCTTAACCACGATTTTGTGTTGAATCAACCGCGCTACCAGGGCGCGCAGATTTTGCTGGCGCGGGATAACTTCGGCTGCGGCTCGTCGCGCGAACATGCGCCGTGGGCGTTGCAGGATTATGGCTTCCACGCCATTATCGCGCCCAGCTATGCCGACATTTTTTATAACAACTGTTTCAAGAACGGTCTATTGCCACTGGTGCTGGACGCGCGTCAGATGGATACCCTATTCCAGGAAACAGCCGCAACACCCGGCTACACTGTTACGGTGGATCTGCAACAGCAAGTGGTCATCACGCCCGGAGGCGCAGTGATGCCGTTTGAGGTTGAGGCCTTTCGCAAACACTGTTTGATCAACGGACTGGATGACATTGGGCTGACCTTGCAGTATGTGGATGATATCAAAGCCTATGAAAAGCGGCGCGCCAACGAAACTCCGTGGCTTTTTTCATAATGGAATTTCAATACAATGACTAAAAAAATTGCGGTATTGCCCGGCGACGGCATTGGCACAGAGATCGTTGCCGAAGCAGTAAAAGTGCTGGAATGTCTGCGCCAGGATTTCAGCCTGGCAATTGAAATGGAGCACGCCCTGGTGGGCGGCGCGGCCTACGACGCTCACGGGCATCCTCTGCCACCGCAAACCCTGGCATTGGCAAAACAGGCCGATGCCGTACTGCTGGGTGCCGTCGGCGGTCACAAATGGGAAACGCTGGGGATTGCGTTGCGCCCGGAAAAAGGCCTGCTGGGACTGCGCTCTGAACTGGGGCTGTTTTCCAATCTGCGTCCGGCAATTTTGTATCCGCAACTGGCGGCAGCCTCCAGCCTCAAGCCGGAAATTGTCTCCGGTCTGGACATCATGATTGTGCGTGAGCTGACCGGCGACATTTATTTCGGCAAGCCGCGCGGTGTGCGGGTGCTGGACAACGGCGAACGCGAAGGCTTTAACACCATGGTGTACCGCGAATCAGAAATCGAGCGCATTGGCCATTCCGCATTTGAAGCCGCGTTGCGCCGCAACCAGCGCGTGTGTTCAGTAGACAAGGCCAATGTGTTAGAGTGCACCGAGTTGTGGCGCGAAGTGATGACGCGCGTCGCCAAGGATTACCCGCAGGTGACGCTCAGCCACATGTATGTGGATAATGCCGCCATGCAGTTGGTGCGTGCGCCCAAGCAGTTTGATGTGATGGTGACGGGTAATATGTTTGGCGACATTCTGTCAGACTGCGCGGCGATGCTGACAGGCTCCATCGGAATGTTACCCTCGGCGTCGCTGGACGCTAATGGCAAAGGCATGTATGAGCCGATACATGGCTCAGCGCCCGACATTGCGGGCAAAGGCATTGCTAATCCGCTGGCAACAATTTTATCGGTGGCGATGATGTTGCGTTATTCGCTGGATGAACCGGCGTTAGCGGCGCGCATTGAAATCGCGGTGAACACCGTGTTGGATGAGGGCTTGCGCACTGGCGACATTTACACGCCCGGCACACAGAAAGTAGGAACAGCGCAGATGGGCGATGCAGTGGTACAGGCGTTAAGAGCTTGACGTTTTAACCCGACAATAACAACCTCTAAAATTCTGAAGGTATGTATTATGAGTAAAACATTTGATGTCGCCGTGGTAGGCGCTACGGGCGCCGTAGGCGAAACCATAATCTCCATTCTGGAAGAGCGCAAGTTCCCGGTGGGCACGCTGTATCCACTGGCCAGCGCGCGCTCGGCAGGCAGTCGCGTGGAATTTCGCGGCAGCTATTTGAAGGTGCAGGATCTCGCGCAGTTTGATTTTTCCAAGGTGCAGATTGGCCTGTTTTCTGCCGGGGGAGATGTATCAGCCATCTATGCGCCCAAGGCCGCCGCCGCAGGCTGCATAGTCATCGATAACACCGCGCATTTTCGTTACGAAGCCGATATTCCGCTGGTGGTTCCCGAAGTCAATCCGCATGCGATTGCGCAATACCCTGCACGCAATATTATTGCCAACCCAAATTGCTCGACGATTCAAATGCTGGTAGCGCTCAAGCCCATCTATGACGCTGTCGGCATTACGCGCATCAATGTCTGCACCTATCAAGCAGTATCGGGCACCGGCAAGGAAGCCATTGAAGAACTGGCAGGACAGTCTGCCGCACTGCTCAATGCCTCACCGATCGAACCGAAGGTATACCCCAAGCAGATTGCATTTAACGTGCTGCCGCAAATTGACGTATTCCAGGATAACGGCTACACCAAGGAAGAAATGAAAATGGTGTGGGAGACGCAAAAAATCTTCGAGGACGCCAATATCAAGGTCAACCCCACCGCCGCACGCGTGCCGGTATTTTATGGCCACTCGGAGGCGGTACATATTGAAACCCGCGACAAGATCAGCGCCGCTCAAGCGCGTGCCTTGCTGCAAAAAGCGCCGGGGGTGGTGGTGCTCGACGAACTTAAACCAGGCGGCTACCCCACGGCAGTGACCGAGTCGGCAGGCACCGACGCGGTGTATGTGGGGCGCATCCGCGAGGACATCTCACACCCCCGGGGTTTAGATTTATGGATTGTGTCCGATAATGTACGCAAGGGCGCTGCTTTAAACAGTATCCAGATCGCCGAAATCTTGATAAAAGACTATCTGGGTTAAGTATTCACAGGAAAATGCCGCTGCTTAGCTTAAGATGTTGGCTGCTGGTGACAGGAAGCGTATCTGATTGTTGCGGCAAAAGGAAAGTGTATTGTTACAAGGATTATCCTGAAAACACGATGGGAATTGCCGCAGTGCAACACCGTTTTCAGGTTTAAGGATTGGGGACTCTAGGAGAAATTGATGCGCAAACTGGCTCTCACGTTAGTTCCGCTAATACTGATGCGGTCCACCAGCGTTTTTGCCTTGGGAGTGGGAGATATTGAGCTGCATTCAGCACTCAATCAACCACTGAATGCAGAAATCCGGCTCTTATCCGCAACCCCTGCCGAACTCCAGGGGCTGACCGTTGCGCTCGCGCCAGAAGCGGCGTTTATCAGTGCGGGCGTCGATCGCCTGGGCTTTTTAAATCAGCTACGCTTCAAGGTTATAAAAAAGTCAGACGGTTCTCACGTTATTAAAGTCACATCCAGCCAGCCCATTCGTGAACCTTTTCTGGATTTTCTGGTTGAGGTTAACTGGTCGAGCGGTCGCTTCATTCGTGAATACACCGTATTACTGGATTTTCCGGTGCTGGAAGGAAGCAAGCCTGCGCCGATAGATGCCCCAACGATTACCACCTCTCCCGAAAAAACGTCTGGCGCAGTGTCAACTCCAGGCATTAACACACTGCCAGATAACGCAGACACCCCGGGTGCCGGCCAAAACATTAAAAATGCCACCAAAGCGACGGCGCCCCCCACAACCACAACACGTCATAAACCCTCCCGCCAGGCACCACTGCAAACCGCCGTTGCCGGCGATGGTAGCTACGGCCCCACGCAGCGTGCAGATACACTGTGGGACATCGCTTTAAAAATGCGGCCCGGCTCTTCAGTGAGTGTTTCACAGGTAATGCTCGCCCTGGCAAAAAATAATCCACAAGCTTTCTTCGGCAACAATGTAAATAATTTAATGGCAGGTTATATCCTGCGCTTGCCGCCTGCGGATGAGATTCGCGCTATTCCTCAAGAAGATGCAGCACGTGAAGTTGCCGGACAATATCAGCAATGGCTCCATGTACAACGCGGCGGCATGGCTGTGCCCCCTGCACCCGACAGCGCGACGAAGGCAAAAATGAAGAGCGCCCCGCCCACGGAGAAAAGCACTTCCGGCGCGCAACTCAAATTAGCCACGCCGGACTCCGGCAAAACGGGAACATCAGAAAACGCTGGCAGAAAACTATCCGGTGATGCCAGCGATGTTGCCGCCTTGCGCAAAGAATTAGCCCTGGCACTTGAAGCAGTCGATGCCAATCGCCAGGAAAACGCCGAGCTGCGCACCCGCATGGGGCAACTCGAATCGCAGCTTACTTCCATGCAACGTCTTTTAGAGTTGAAAGACGGCAATATGGCAGCGTTGCAAAATAAAGAAGCCGCAAACACACCCGCCGCACCTTCCCAGCCTGCGGCGACGGCATCTCCATCCACAACAAATAGACCATCGCCACCACCACGCGCACCCGTCGTAGCGCCTGCGGAACCACCTGCAGAAGATTTGCTCGGCACGCTGATGGGTGACCAAAAACAATTGGGGCTTCTTATCGGCGGTTTCCTGGTGATTTCTGCGCTGGCATGGGCGATGGTGCGTCGCCGTCGTCAATCTGCGATTGATTCTGCGGATGACGGCTTCGCGAAATTATTGAAGAACTCGGCGGTAACGGATGAGGGTAAAAAAGACGATGAAACGTCATTCAAGGCCATCACAAATAATGTAAGAAGTACTGTAACAGAACAGGATCTTCCCAGCACTGTGATGGCGTTGAGTAGCGTGCAGACGGATGAGGATATGATCGACCCGCTTGCCGAGGCTGATGTCTACCTGGCTTACAAGCGCTATGATCAAGCTGCCGAACTGATTAAAGACGCCATGCGTAATGACCCAACCCGGCCTGACTTAAGCCTTAAGTTATTAGAGGTTTATCATCTTGCCAGAAATAACGATGCGTTTGAAACCCAGGCGGAAACCCTGTACGCAGAATTAAGCGGAGATTCCAATCATCCGTTATGGGCAAAAGCCATTGAGATGGGCAAACAAACTGCGCCCTCCCATCCCCTGTTTTCCAAGGCGGTTGCGGCGGTCGGCGGCGCAGCCTCTATCGTCTTTATGGCAGAGGCGCCCGCAGCTCTGGATACGATGACAGACAACACTGATGCTGCGCCATTGGATTTCGCCACAGAAACGCCTGACAATTCTTTTTCACTGGATGCTCCGCAGGAATTCGCAACACAGGCTGCTCCTGCGCTCGCAGCACTTGAGCATCCCGGCACGGCAGATGTGGAACAACTGGAAGCGGAGGCCATCGTCACCGATAATAGCATTGACTTCCGTCTGGATGCCTCTCCGCCCACTGCAGAGCTTGCTAGCGCAGACAGCGCTCCGGCAGAAACAGACGCGCCTTTGTCAAACAGCATGGATTCTGACCTGAGCTTAAATGATGCCATAGAGACTCTTGGCGTTAAAGATAATGACGCGCCGCTCACCACCGCCACTGCGGAATCATTGGCACAGGACGCTGCATCATTAAGCAACGAGATGGAACTTGATCCCGTTGATAACAGTCACGAGTACAGCAATGGCCATGATAACCAGGCCGCAGCCTCTGAAACATCAGCGTTTGAATTCAATCTGGATGATCCCGCCCTCGCGGCATTTGATGGCACGGCACCTGACGATACAATGGAATCGGCAGTAACAGACAATGATCCCTTTGGTGGCATGGATATGGTCGACACCAAACTGGACTTGGCCAAAGCCTATATTGACATGGAAGATAATGAAGGCGCACGCATGCTGCTTAATGAAGTCCTGGAAGAAGGCAGTGCTCCGCAGAAAACCGAAGCACAGGAGCTCATGCAGCAAATCGCCTGATGAGCAGATCATGGCACGCCTCTCTACATCCCGTCATACGCATTGCGGTTTTTATTATTCTGGCAGGCGCGCTTTCCATAGGCAATTCAAGCATGCTGTTGCTCGCTGCCCTGGCCGTGGCAGCGGCCTATGGCATAACTAATGCCCCGCTCTTCGCTGCGCTAAACATGGTGCGGCGCATGCGCTGGCTGTTTCTTTCGCTGTTTATTATCTACTGCTGGTTTACACCTGGCACCCCTTTACCCCTCGCCCTGCCCGCTTCCATGCTGGGCTGGCTGCCAACGCTGCAAGGGTTGGCAGAAGCCAGTATACGCATCGCTTCTCTCGTGACTATTGTGCTGGCTGTGCATCTGCTGCTGCACATTACATCACGCGAACAGTTATTAGGGGCGATTTACTGGTGGTTAAAACCGTTGGGTTATGCCGGCATTGCGCATGAACGCTTGGCGATACGCATAGCGCTGGTACTGGAAACCGTACCCAAAGTGCAACTGCTCATCCATCAGGCCCTGGCTGAACATCGCCAGACAGACCATTCCAGCGCGTGCGCACCCGGGTCAATCCTTGCGAGCACTGGCCAGGTGTCCGCCGCACTTTATCAAAACGTGTTAACACATGCTGAACAGCAAGTCTGTCGTACCATTGAAATTCCCACCATAACTTCTCCACCCGTGTGGCAATGGTTATTTCCCGTAGGGATAGGTATGGCGCTGGGGTGGGTGGCATTCTAACTACAACCGCGTCTTGTTCAACCGCAGCGCATTACCAATCACTGATACAGAACTAAAGCTCATGGCCGCAGCGGCAATCATCGGCGAAAGCAGCATGCCAAAAAATGGATACAATACCCCGGCCGCAACCGGCACACCCAGCACATTATAAATAAATGCAAAGAACAGATTTTGCCGGATATTACGCAGCGTAGCGCGGCTCAAACGGCGCGCCCGCACAATGCCGCGCAGATCACCTTTCACCAGCGTAATGCCTGCGCTTTCCATCGCCACATCTGTGCCAGTGCCCATCGCAATGCCGACCTGCGCCTGCGCCAGCGCGGGGGCATCATTGATGCCATCTCCCGCCATCGCCACGATACGGCCTTCGGCCTGCAACTGTTTGATCACTTCAACTTTCTGTTCCGGCAAGACATCGGCAATCACGCGCTCAATACCCAGTTTGCGCGCCACCGTCTCGGCAGTAACACGGTTATCACCCGTGAGCATCACAATCTGCAAGCCTTCATTACGTAATTCCTGAATCGCCTGCAGCGTGGTTTCCTTAATAGGATCAGCCACGCCGATCAATCCCGCGCATTGACCCTGTATCACTACAAACATCACGGTCTGGCCTTCAGCACGTAACGTTTGGGCATGTTCGTACAGATCACCCGGCTGAATGTTTAAACTTTCCAGTAATTTTAACGTGCCTATCGCTACCGATTTCCCATTCACTTGACCTACGACACCTTTACCAGTGATCGACTGAAAGTCTGACACTGGCAACAACGGCAAACTTCGCTGCTGTGCTCCGGAAACAATCGCCGACGCCAATGGATGTTCGCTGGCGCGTTCCAGGCTGGCGCCAAGTTGCAATACCTCGCTCTTTGAAAATCCATCGCTTGCAGTCACCCCAATGAACTCAGGTTTGCCGACCGTTAATGTGCCGGTCTTGTCCAGCACCAGGGTATCTACCTTCTCCAAAATTTCCAGGGCTTCGGCATTCTTGATGAGCACACCGGCGGCTGCACCGCGCCCGGTGCCCACCATAATTGACATCGGTGTTGCCAGACCCAACGCACATGGGCACGCAATAATTAACACCGACACAGCACTGATCACCGCATAGGCCAGACGCGGTTCCGGCCCCCACAGGCTCCAGGAAATAAACGCCAGCACCGCCACCAGCATCACCAGCGGCACAAAATAACCGGCCACCACATCAGCCAAACGCTGAATGGGCGCGCGACTGCGCTGCGCCTCATTCACCATTCGCACAATCTGCGCCAGCAGCGTATCACTGCCCACTCGCTCCGCGCGCATCAGCAAACCACCCGTGCCATTGACGGTCGCGCCAATCAGCCGTTCACCCTTGTGCTTCTCGACCGGAATGGATTCGCCCGTGATCATCGCCTCATCGACAGCACTGTTGCCTTCGATCACCACACCATCCACCGGCACTTTCTCACCGGGACGCACGCGCAGCACATCGCCGGGTTGCACCTGTTGCAGCGCTATATCTTCTTCGCGCCCCTGCTCCCGCACAATGCGCGCCGTCTTGGGTGACAGCCCCAGCAGTTTTTTAATGGCCGCGCCCGTAGAGCTGCGCGCACGCAGCTCCAGCACCTGTCCCAATAACACCAGGGCAACAATCACCGCAGCGGCTTCAAAATAAACCGGCATCACGCCCTTCATCAACAGCGCCTCGGGAAAAAGATCCGGCGCAAACGTGCCCACCACGCTATAAATCCACGCCACGCCCACCCCCAGCGCAATCAGGGTAAACATATTCAGATGACGATTGACGACAGATCTCCAGCCGCGCTGAAAAAAAGGCCAGCCACCCCATAACACTACCGGCGTTGCAAGCATGAATTCCAGCCATTGCAACATGCTGGGAGAAATCAAGCCTTGCACGTTGCCAGGAATCAACTCGGCCACCATCGCCATCACAAACAACGGCAGCGCCAGCACACTGCTGACCCAGAAACGGCGCGTCATATCCTCCAGTTCGGGATTTTTCTCTTCAGCGATAATGTCACGCGGCTCCAGCGCCATACCGCAGATCGGGCACGCGCCCGGCACATCGCGCACAATCTGCGGGTGCATGGGGCAACCATACTGCGTAGACATTACTGCCGCAACAGCGACTTCCGACTCCAGCGCCATGCCACATTTCGGACAGGCGCCCGGCCCCTGCTGACGCACATCGGGATCCATGGGACAAATATAAATAGCGTCGTGTGGCGGTGTGCGCTGTGCGGCGTGATCACAACAAGAAGATGATAATGCGGGGGCATGCAGAAATGCATCAGGACTGGCTTCAAATTTGCGCAGACAATGCGTTGAACAAAAATAATAAGTGACGCCTTCGTGTTGCGAAGAAGCGGCTGCCGCTGTCTCGTCAACCGTCATGCCACACACGGTATCAATAGCCATTACGCACCTTAGGGCCTGTTCATAACCAGAAACACGCTATTCTAACAACGGCACACGCTGAGCATCGATCAACAGCATGGCCACCTGCTCGTCACGAAACATCAGCCCTATACCCTGGTCAGACTGACCAACGCTCCCAAGGGAATATCCGCATCCCGTGCCGACACTTCCACAAATGCCCCGCCACGACCCACATCGCGTACCCGGCAGGACAAAACACATTGATTGCGATACTCGAGTGCTACTTGACATACTACAGGCTGACGGTAATCGAAACGATGCTCCATGGCCTTCCCTTTCCTGTGGTGAGCCCCCCCGTGCCGCTCAAGTTATCGATTTCGATGGCGCAAAAAGCCGCATCGGCCAGATTGTTCCAGTCAAAACTGACAGCCGAACGGGCAGAGAATAGCACGCCTTTGGCCGGGCTGACCAGACTTGGCGCGAGCAGGTGCCACAACCCCTTGACGAACCCAATAGAAATGTGCCAAGCTCCACCTGGATGATAAATAATTTCGCCCGTAGGGGTATCGGCCTGTTTTTAATGTTGGCACTGGTGGTTATGCCAGTACGGATTGCTTTTGCCGATAATAACCACTCCGCAAGCCCTGCTCACGGTATCGCAAGTCAGCCCACTGATGCGGTGCCCCTTGGTTCCCCACTGGCCATGCCCGACATGTCATCCAATCATACTCACTGCGACACACCCGCCACTACCGCCTGCGATAAAAGCCATGCCAGCAACACCACTCACCACTGTTCCAGTGACGCGCACTGCTATGTCGCGCTGGTTGAATCCTTCTATGATGCTACGCATGTAGCGCCTTATACACCCCGCTCTATATTACCAATTACACTCACCAGCATTATCATCCCCACGGCTACAAAACCTCCTCGCCACAGCTTCTCAGCCTGAAAGTTAACATGCTTGTTTACCTAACCTTATTCAGGTAGGGTTTGCATTGGCTCATGCATAGGTTACCTACGCATTCGTGTTAGCTTTTTACCACTCAACCGTTATTATAGAGGTGCATTATGATTGAAATTATCCCCAACTGGCACCCAATTTTTGTACATTTCACAGTAGCGCTGTTGAGCATTGCCGTGGTGTTTTTTATTCTGGGGACAGCATTACCTAACCATAAGTGGCGTGAGCAATGGCTCACTGTGGCGCACTGGAATTTATGGGTCGGTGCGACGATCTCACCGTTTACGGCTATTGCAGGATGGTTTGCCTTTAACAGCGTTAATCATGACACGCTCTCACATGAGGCAATGATTGAACATCGTAACCTGGCACTGATAACACTTGCAGTATTTTTATCCATCGCGCTCTGGTCGGTGGCGCGCTACCGCGCTGGCAAACCGGTACAAGCCGTGTTTCTGGCGGCATTGCTGATTGCGCAGGGGCTGTTATTGTCCACCGCCTGGCACGGTGCAGAGTTGGTGTATCGTCACGGTTTAGGGGTAATGTCATTGCCGAAAAAAGAAGGTGATGGGCATGCGCATCAGCATGGCGACGACAGTGCCCATGGACATGATGCTGCACCACACACCGATGCGCCAACACCACAAGCATCCGAACGGGCGCAGGACACGCAGGAGCAGCCAGCGCACATTGAAGGTGATGGCCATGCGCATGATGAAAAAATGGTTACTCCAGAAAAACCACGCGACCACGTGGATGACCCGGCTCGTCCTCATAACCACTAAACTTAAGGAACACTCATTAATGAACAAAAAGATATTCGGCAGTGTGTGGATGATATTAACGCTCAGCGCATGTGACTCATCCAGCACATCCTCTCAAACACAGAGCGGCACACCTCCAGCAGAAAAAACCATTTCCACCCTCACTGGAGTAGATGTAATACGCCCGCACAACGTTCAGAAAATCGCAGAAGGTGAACAGCTTTATAAACAACATTGCGTAAGCTGTCATGGCGCCAAGGCAGAAGGCAACCCCGAATGGCGCAAGGCAGTGGCAGAAGGAAAACGTTTGCCACCACCCCTGAATGGCACAGGCCGCGAATGGCATAGCTCAAGAAACCAGTTACTCAACCATATCAAGTACGGCAGTAAATTTGGCGAGGGCAATATGCCGCCCTTTCAAAATACCTTGACGGATGCGCAAATCACCGCTGTGATTGCATGGTTCCAATCATTGTGGTCAGACCAACTCTATGCAGAGTGGCTCACCAAACACACGGTGGGTAACGTATTTGTTGATGAGGCCTATAAGAAACAATAGGGGTCATCCTTGAAACGTTTATATTACATGGCAATGGCATGTGTGTTGATGCTGGCATGGCTGATGCCTGCTGCGGCAAACGAGATTATTACATTGAGCCTTGATGCGGCAGAGCGCCTGGCGTTGCAGCGTCATCCATTATTGTCGCAATCACAGGCTGAGGTCGAGGTAAGTCGCGCGCGTGCGCTTTCTGCAGGTCAGTTACCTGATCCACAACTGCGTTTCGGCATACAGAGCGTGCCCATCGACAGCCTGGCATTGAACCGCGATGAGATGAGCATGGTCACGCTGGGCGTTACGCAGATGTTTTCACCTGTTGGGAAACGCGGATTGATGCAGCAAAGCGCGCAAGCCGAAACGCTCACTGCCCAGAGCAAATACCGCGAT
>JANOOA010000014.1:0-6685 GCA_031421115.1 Gammaproteobacteria bacterium
ATTACGACGTGGAATTTTGGTGAGCTGCCCGAGCATGTTGAGTTTGTACGCAATGGTATCAGGTTGCGCGGTTATCCTGCACTGGTTGATCACACCGAATCGGTCGCCATTCAACTGTGCGATACAGCCGCCGAGGCGTCACGCCTCAGCCGCGTCGCTCTGCGTCGTTTGATTAAGTTCGCCGCTGCCGATACTCTTAAAGATCTGCATAAGAAATTACCTGACTTCAAACAAATGGCGCTCTATTACGCTGCCATTGGCCGCAGTGAAGAGCTACAACAGGATTTGGTCGACACCATTATCGATCAGGCGTTTCTGGGGGATGGATCCTCACCACGCACACTGCCTGAGTTTGAGCAGCACCTCAGCAACGGTAGGCAGAGAGTCTTGCGCATCGCCACCGAACTCTGCACTCTGGTTCACGATACGTTGGCACAACACCATCAGATCAGACAGCGGCTCAAGGGTGGAGCTTTATGCAATGGCTCACCCACCTGGCTGCACGCAGCAATCGACATCAATGAGCAGCTCAAACAGCTTATCTATAGCCGCTTCATCAACCAGACACCCGGCGGGTGGTTGAAGGAATATCCGCGTTACTTCAAAGCCATCAACATGAGGCTGGAAAAGCTGGCGGGCGGCGAGGCGCGTGATCGCCAGAACGTGTTGGAGATTAGGCCGCTATGGCAGGCCTATCTCGATCGCAAACTAAAGCACGAAAACCAGGGTATCGTTGATGCCGAACTCGAAACCTATCGTTGGATGATCGAAGAGCTACGCGTCTCGCTCTTCGCGCAAGAGTTAAAGACCAAAATGCCAGTGTCGGTGCAGCGTTTGAAAAAGCAGTTGGAGAGGGTGGCATAAAACACCGTTAACAGATAAAATTGCATGCGGAAGTACGGTTTCGCGCGCTGGTGTAAAATTCTGTATAAATATACTCTAATGTATTCAAAGGATTATATGCGAACTCAGAGTCTGGGCTGGTGGCTGGTGGGTATGGGTGCGGCAGTTCTGGCTGGATGCGGTGGCGGCGATAGCTTGCCTGATGTGCCGCATGTGGTGCTGCCACACCACGCTTATGATCCGCAGGTGGCATTTGATACTGCGGGCGATGGCGCGGCGGTGTGGAGCCAGTTTGATGGGTTGCGCAAAAATATCTGGGCGAGCCGTTATACCGCTGGCGCCAATACCTGGGGCGTACCAGTATTAATCGAAACCAATAACGGCGGCGATGCCGACGTCCCTCAGCTTGCGCTCGATAGTGTCGGTAATGCGCTGGTGGTGTGGGAACAGTCTGACAGTACGCGCCGCAACATCTGGGTAAATCGTTACACGGCGACGAGTCAGCGCTGGGGCACCGCCCAATTGCTGGAAACCGACAATGTCAGCTTTGCCAATGCGCCGCATCTCGCGCTTGATGCCAAGGGTAATGGCATGGTGGTGTGGGAGCAGTCAGACGGCACTCGTAAAAGCATCTGGTCACGTCGCTATGATGTTGCAAGTGGTCAATGGGAGGAGGTTGCCCGTGTCAGTGAAATCAGCGCCGAAGACGCCAATGCGCCGCACATTACGGTCGCCGATGGCAATGGTAACTTCGTTGCGGTATGGCGTGGCTATGATGGCGTAGTGCATCAGCGTTATAACCTGTGGGCTAACCGTTATGTGGCGGGCACAGGGTGGGGTAGTGCATCACAGATCAGCAACAACAATCCAGACCCTGCGGCGCTTTCGGATCCGTTGGTATCGAAAAATGCAGATACACCGCATGTCGCGATGGATGTCACCGGCAATGCCCTGGCGGTGTGGGCGCAAGACAACAGCATCTATGCTAATCGTTACACAGTGGTGAGTCAGAGCTGGGGCGTGGCGCAACTGATAGAGAACGATGTGCATTGGGCAGCCGCAGCACCGCGCATCGCCATGGCGGCGAATGGTGATGCCTATGCCGTGTGGGAACAGTATGCCGATGCTGTGCCGGGTGACGCCACGCCACCGTTTAAAAATATCATGGTCAATCGCTATGTGCCGAGCTTAGGCTGGCAAAGTGCCACATTGGTTGAAAATAATAATACTGGCCATGCCCAAGCACCCCAGGTGGCGGTGGATGGTGTTGGCAATGCCAGCGTGGTGTGGCGTCAGTGGGATGTTACGCACTACAGCGTATGGAGCAACCGTTATTTTAAAGCCAGCGGACAATGGGACACGGCGGCGCTGATTGAATCAGATAATAGTGGTGATGCGGTTAATCCGCAGGTGGCGGTGGATGCGACAGGCAATGCGCTGGCAGTGTGGAGCCAAAGTAACGGCACCCGCAGCAGCATTCGCTCGAATTATTATACTTTTAGTGCAACGTGGGGTACGGCGTTGATTTCGGATAGCAATTAATCTGTCATTTCGAGCGTAGCAACGACTGCATGCGACCGCCATGGATGGCGGAAGGTAGGGCAACGCGCCGGGCAGGATGCCCAAGTGCGGTGAGCGCACGATGCGCAAGAACCGCCAGGAGCAATTGCCGGGATGCAGTCGTCGCTACGCTCGAATGACAGCCTCTTTAAAGTGCGCGCGCCTCACTCTCATCCCGTATTCCGCATACCCGCCGCAATAGCGTTAATTGAGCGCAATAGCGGATCGAGCCAGATGGCGCGTTCGTGTTCGGCAAGCTCCAGGTCACGATAACGCTTCAGCAAGGTAGTCTGAATGTGATTCAGCGGATTCAGGTACGGGCTACGGCGTTTCAGTGACAATGCCAGCGTCGGATTTTCTTCCAGCAATGAACTCAGTTCGGCAATGTCCAGGATCTGCTGCACGGTTTTTTCATATTCATCGCGAATCATCGCGTAGACACGCTCGCAGGTTTCGGCGTCATTGCACAAGCCCGCATATTGGTGTGCGATTGACATGTCCGCCTTCGACAGCGCCATCTGCGTATTGCTCAGCATGGCGCGGAAAAATGGCCAGTTGCGATACAGGGCGCGCAATTGAGTGAGACGTTTCGGGTTGCCAGCACGCCAGGTTGCCAGCGCAGTGCCAAGACCAAACCAGGCTGGCAGCGTATGGCGTGATTGCCCCCAGCCGAACACCCAGGCAATCGCACGCACCGAGGATTTGGAACGGTCGGCCTTGTTGCGATGTGAAGGCCGCGAACCGATGTTGAGTAAACCAATTTCACGCACCGGCGTGGCTTCATAAAAATAATCGAGAAACCCCGGCGTGCGGTCGGTGAGCTGGCGATACGCCCCTTCACCCGTGCGCGCCAGTTGCGTCATAATCTCGCTGTTATTGCCCTCTTCACGTGAAGAGTCATCACCGTTTTCATGCGCAGAACGTGTTATTAGATGGCGACTGGCTTTGAGCAAAGCTGTAATCCCCATCGACAATTCATACACCGCCGTTTCAGTATTGCTATAACGGTACGACAGCATCTCACCTTGTTCAGTAAACTTGATCTGCCCAAACACGGTGCTGGAAGGCTGCGCAAGAATCGACTCATGCGTGGGGCCACCGCCGCGCCCAGCGGTGCCGCCGCGCCCGTGAAATAAACGGCATTCAATATCACGCTCTGTGGTGATAGCGATAATCTTTTTCTGTGCTTCATAAAGAGACCAGGACGATGCCAGAATGCCGCCGTCTTTACATGAATCAGAATACCCCAGCATCACTTCCTGATAATTGCCGGATACCTTAAGCAGTTCGGCGTAGACCGGATTATCCAGCAATTCAGTGAGTACCTGTTCAACGTGCGCCAGGTCATTAATGGTTTCGAAGAGCGGTGAAATGCGAATATCGCAAAACCACCCTGAATTTTTGTAACCTGCTAACCCGCAGTGATGTGCAAGCCACATCACTTCCATCACATGGCTGGCAGCATGCGTCATGGAGATCACATAACAGCCGAATGCCTGCGTGCTGATTTCATGGCGCATTTCCGCCATGATGGAAAATACTTCGAGTGTCTGCCGGGTTTCAGCCGTCAGGCAGTTCTCGCGGAACCCTTCGCTTGCGCTCTTCCCTGCGCCCACTGCACTGGGGCATCCGCCGTGCAGGGATGTACAAGTGCCGCCAGAGGGCCGCTCCAGCGCATCCTGCGCTCGCGGCACTTGTCCATCCGTGGACGGCGCAGGATGCCGAAAGCGGCCTGCCCGGCGCGTGTCAGGAATAATCTCGGGCACAACACCTGAATAGTCCGGCTGAAGCGCCACCTGATTCAGCGCCTCCGTCAGCACCTGCATGCGCTCTTTTTCAGAAAGAGATTCATAATCAATAGGGATTTTTTGCATCGCAAAAAGCTCGCTACAGGCGCGTGTGTGCCGTGATGATTCCTGACGTAGATCCAGATGGCACAGGAAAAATCCAAATGTTTCTACCAGGCGAATTAAATCTTTCAGATCACCGTTGGCAATCGCTGTATCACCGTGGCTGATTAATGAATCACGGGTAACGTATAAATCAGCAAGCAATTCCTGCTCGGAATTGTAACCGGACATCAAGGGTTTAATTTCTTTATTATCCAGCCGCGCCTTGACGGCGATGAGATTGCACTCAAGACGATGACGCATTACATACAGTTTGCGGCGATACGGCTCGTTGATAAAACGCAGCGACGTATCATGCAGGTTAGCGGGCGCGAATTGCTCATCGCGTTTCAGGCTATCGAGAAATTCCAGTGAAGGCTGGCACAGCAGCACCGAATGGGTCAGGCCACGGCTCAGGTGAATGACGCGCCCGATGTACTCAAGCAGAATCGCATGTGTTTGCAAGCGCAGTGCAAGAACAGTGGTTTCGGGCGTTACATTGGGATTACCATCACGGTCACCGCCGATCCACGAACCAAAACGCAGGAAGCTGGGTACACGGATGGAGGAGTCATCGTCACTGCCATTGAGATCATTAATGGCATAGGTTTTTTTAATGGCCTTTTCGAGGTAACGATACATGGTCGGCACGGCATTGAACAAGCTTTCCTGGAAATAATACAGGCCATTTTTTATTTCATCCAACACCGTGGGGCGGTTAACCCGCACCTCATCGGTTTTCCATAGCACCTGAATCTGGTTTTTCAACAACTCAATAATTTCTTCGCGCTCACCGGGGCCGACGCGCGGGTCATCGAGACGTTCGCTGGTGACAAAAATGCGACGCAGTGCTTCCATGATGGTGCGGCGTTTTGATTCCGTAGGGTGCGCGGTAATGACGGGAATATAGGCGAGTCGATTGAGTACACCCTGCAATTGTTGCGGGGTAACACCCTGATCATGAAGCTCATGCAATGTGGCATCAAAAGAGCCGGTCCATAACGCGCCACCGGCGCGTACTTGCAGGCGTCGCTGGCGGTGTTGGTGAGCCTCTTCGGCAATATTCACCAGGCTGAAGTAGGTGCTGAAGGCGCGCACTACATGGGTGAGGGTGTCGGGATCCAGCGTGCTGATGAATTCCGCAAGTTCACGCCGTTTGCGCGCGCTGTCGCGGCGTTGCAGGCCGATATTCCCCGTGCGCAGTGTTTCAACTGCAAAAAATACCTGTTCCCCTGCATGGGCATGTAAAACGTTGCCCAACAGGTTGCCAAACAGTTTGACGCGCGCCCGCAGCTCTTTGTCGCTAATGATAGTCGTGGTGGTCTTTCTTTTGGAGGGCATAGTCGATCAAGTAGTCGGGGGTAAAACTTTCTATTATAGCTGATATTTAACCCAGATTCAGCACTCACCTTGCGCACCCTCGCTACGAGGTTAATGGAAAATCTGGGTTTGATTGTTTATTTAAAATTTGTTGTTAATTATGGCATTAGGATGGAAATGTAATGCTTTATATTTGAAGGTGATAACGCCCGCACTTTCTCCCTTTCTCGCCAGCGGGTTGGAGGGAGGAAGAATTAAGGCTGTTTTTAAGTTAACCCAATTTCTTTTTTGAGAAATACCAGTCGGTAATTTGTAATCCTGGGGTGTTGACGCGCTCTTCGGCGGCCTGCACGGTAGCGGGAGGTGGCACGATGACATCTTGCCCAGGTGTCCAGTTGGCAGGGCAGGCCACACCGTATTTGTCGACGGTTTGCAGCGCGTCGATCACGCGGGTGATTTCATCAAAGTTGCGTCCGACGTTGAGTGGGTAATAAATCATGGCGCGCAAGTTACGCTTCGGATCAATGAAGAATACGCAGCGTACGGTGGCTGTGGCAGCGCTGGGGGTATGCACCATGCGGTAAAGTTGGGCTACTTTTTGGTCGAGATCAGCAATCACCGGAAAGCGGATTTTAACGCCGAATTTTTCTTCTATATTGCGAACCCATGCGATATGGCTGTAAACACTGTCTATGGAACAGGCAATCAATGCGACGCCTTTAGTTTCTAATTCTTCGTGGCGGTTGGCAAACTCAATAAATTCCGTGGTGCATACCGGGGTAAAGTCTGCCGGATGTGAAAATAAAATCACCCATTTGTCTTTTTGCCAATTGGAAAGACGAATCACGCCCTGTGTGGTCACAGCTTCAAAGTCTGGCGCAGGCCCATTTAGTTCAAGGCGCGGCAAGGGGGGGGCAAGCGGTGTTTCTGGGGTTACTGGGGTATTCATGAGAAACCTCCTGTGAATTGGAAATGGTAGACAGAGCTGCCTGCACCATGATCTTAACATTTTTTACTTAATAAAGAAGTGCAACAGCACTTGAAAAAGTCGGGGCAGATGCGCATATAATAAG
>JANOOA010000015.1:0-12543 GCA_031421115.1 Gammaproteobacteria bacterium
CGTGGCAAGCTGTTTATTGGCCCCGGCGAAGAGCTTTACGAAGGTATGGTGATTGGCATTCACTCGCGGGATAATGATCTGGTGGTCAATCCGCTCAAAGCCAAGCAGCTCACCAACATGCGTGCCTCGGGTTCGGATGAAAACATTATCCTCGTCCCGCCGATTCGCATGTCGCTGGAGCAGGCGCTGGAATTTATTGAAGATGACGAGCTGGTGGAAGTAACCCCAGCCAGCATCCGGGTGCGCAAGCGCTTCCTGCTTGAGCACGAGCGCAAGCGCGCTTCGCGTTAGAGCGGTTTAGCTGACGTACACTTCACCCTCCCCCGCGCGCGGGAGAGGGTAAATGCCTTTTTTAGGATGGTCTGCTGACAGGAACCATGTATAAGCTCTACCCCGAAATCAAGCCTTATGCAACACATCGACTGGCTGTCGATAAACCGCATCAGCTTTATATCGAAGAGTGCGGCAATCCT
This sequence comes from Gammaproteobacteria bacterium, assembly GCA_031421115.1. Classification (GTDB taxonomy): domain Bacteria; phylum Pseudomonadota; class Gammaproteobacteria; family Ga007554. The sequence goes on from JANOOA010000015.1 coordinate 474, forward strand.
GACGGGTTGCCGGTAGCCTTCGTACATGGCGGCCCCGGCGCGGGCTGCGAGCCATATCACCGCCGTTTTTTTGATCCCAATGTGTATCGTATTGTATTGTTTGATCAGCGTGGTTGCGGGCGCTCCACGCCGCATGCCGAGTTGACCGGCAACACCACGCAGGCATTAGTGGCGGACATGGAAGTGATCCGCCAGCATTTAAAAATTGATAAGTGGGTAGTGTTCGGTGGTTCATGGGGTTCCACGTTGGGATTGGTCTATGCCCAAGCCCATCCTGAAGCCGTACTGGGGCTGATTCTGCGCGGTATCTTTTTGTGCGGCCGCCGTGAAATTCACTGGTTTTATCAAGACGGCGCCAGCCGGATTTTCCCCGACTACTGGGAAGACTTTTTGCGTCCCATCCCCGAAGTCGAGCGCGGTGATTTAGTGCGCGCCTATTATAAACGCCTGGTCGGTGATGACGAAGTGGCGCGCATGGCTGCTGCCAAGGCGTGGTCGCTGTGGGAAGGGCGTGCCGCCACCTTGCAGTTAAGCAAGTCGGTGGTTGATCATTTTGCAAGGCCGTCTACGGCATTAAGTCTGGCGCGCATCGAATGCCATTATTTCATGCATGACAGTTTTCTTGAGGCCGAGCAGATTCTGCATAATGCGCACCGTCTGGCTGACATTCCCGCCATTATTGTGCATGGCCGCTACGACATCGTGTGTCCTGTCGAAAATGCCTGGGCATTGCACCGCGCCTGGCCGCAGGCAACCCTGAAAATCATTGCCGATGCCGGCCATTCCGCCAGCGAGCCTGGCACCACCGATGCCTTGATTAAGGCCACCATGACGCTGTCCCATCGTTTAAAATCATGATTGGATTGCTGCAGCGCGTCACTGCAGCACAGGTTATGGTGGCGAATGAAGTGATTGCCGCCACTGGCCCCGGATTACTGGTGCTGGTGGGTGTCGAGCAGCATGATACCGAGCAACATGCCGCACGCTTGTTGGAGCGACTGCTCGGTTATCGCGTCTTTGCCGATGCCGCAGGCAAAATGAACCTGAGCGTACGCGATGTAAACGGTGGCGTGCTGCTGGTGCCGCAATTCACTTTGGCCGCTGACACACGCCACGGCCTGCGCCCCAGTTTTACCCCCGCCGCCTCACCGCAGATTGCATCCCAACTGTTTGATCATCTCGTGCAACAAGCCCGTCATCATTATGCCCCGATTGCCGCTGGCCGCTTTGGCGCAGACATGCAAGTAACCCTAACCAATGACGGGCCGGTAACTTTTTTGTTACGTACTGGCATGGATACTTAACCCGGATTTTTCATTAGTACTCTACTGCGGCCGCACAAAGCACTGAATCTGGGTTTAAAAAATGAGAAAGCCCGCAAGGTGTGGTTCTGGTTTCATGGATGCTGTACTCACAGCTAAATTTTAATGAGGGAGCCGTGCTTTTTACAGCAACCCCCGTTCCGCCAGTGATACCACATGCTCCCCGTCACCAATAATAATGTGGTCGAGTACGCGGATGTCTACCAGAGCCAGGGCGTTTTTGAGGTGCTGGGTGAGGGAGGTGTCCGCAGGGCTGGGTTCGGCCACGCCAGAGGGGTGGTTGTGGGCGAAAATCACGGCGGCTGCGTTGTGTGTCAAGGCGCGTTTCACCACTTCGCGGGGGTGTACGCTGGCGCCGTCGAGGGTGCCGGTGAATAGCTCGTCAAAGGCGATGACACGGTGGCGATTGTCGAGAAACAGGCAGGCAAATACTTCATGCGCATAGCCGCGCAGCCGGGCGGTGAGGTAACGGCGAGTATCTGCGGGGTTGCTCAACGCATCGCCGCGTTGCAGGGTTTCACGCAGGTGGCGGCGACTCATTTCCAGCACTGCCTGAAGTTGCACGTATTTGGCCAGCCCCAGTCCATGACCGCGACAAAATTGTTTTTGATCGGCTTCCAGCAGGGTGCGCAGATTACCATATTCGCTTAACAGGTCGCGCGCCAGATCTACGGCAGTTTTGCCAGGTACGCCGGTGCGCAGGAAAATCGCCAGTAATTCAGCGTCCGACAGGGCGGCCGGGCCGCGTAGCAGCAGCTTTTCGCGGGGACGTTCGGCGGCGGGCCATTGGGTGATGGACATCTTTTATCCTGAAAAAGTTAAGCGGGCAGCGAATATATAACGCTGAATATGTAACGATAAGGTGCGATTTTGGAGTAAAATTCCAAGTAACCAGGAGCTATGGCTGAATAGTGTACATGAACTCACTCGTAAATAAACACATTTTGCTCGGCGTTACCGGCGGCATCGCGGCCTATAAAAGCGCAGATCTGGCGCGGCACCTGCGTGACGCGGGTGCCCAGGTGCGGGTGGTGATGACGCGTGGCGCAACCGAGTTTATTACGCCGTTGACGATGCAGGCGGTATCGGGTAATCCGGTGCATCTGCATTTGCTGGATCCGCAGGCGGAGGCCGGCATGGGTCATATTGAGTTGGCGCGCTGGGCCGATGCGGTGCTGGTGGCGCCGGCCAGCGCGAATTTCATGGCGAAACTGGCGCACGGCCTGGCGGATGATCTGCTCAGTACGGTGTGCCTGGCGTGCGACGCACCCATCGCCCTGGCGCCGGCCATGAACCGCCAGATGTGGGCTAATCCGGCCACACAGGCCAATCGCGAAACGCTGGAAGGGCGCGGTGTGCGCCTGTTTGGGCCGGGCGCGGGTGAGCAGGCGTGCGGTGAGGTGGGCTTGGGGCGCATGACGGAGCCACAGCATTTGGTGGAGATGACGGCCGGGCTGTTTGAGGCGGGCAGTTTGAGCGGATGGCATGTGCTGGTCACGGCCGGGCCGACCCGCGAGGCGCTGGATGCGGTGCGCTATACAAGCAATCGCAGTTCCGGCAAGATGGGCTATGCGATTGCGGCGGCGGCCATCGAAGCGGGTGCGACTGTAACCTTGGTCAGCGGGCCAGTGGCGTTACCCACGCCCGCGCACGCCACCCGTGTCGATGTGGAAAGCGCGGCGCAAATGTATGAAGCCGTCATGTCCCGAGTGAGTCAGTGTGATATTTTTATTGGTGCGGCGGCGGTGGCCGATTATCGGCCGCAACACGTGGCAGCCAGCAAAATAAAAAAGACCCACGCGGATATGAGCCTGGCGCTGGAGTGCACCCCCGATATTCTGGCCAGCGTGGCGGCCTTGCAGTCTACAGAGCTAGGCGCGCCTTTTACAGTGGGATTTGCCGCCGAGACCGATGATCTGGAAGTCCACGCGCAGGCCAAGCGCGCCGCAAAATCGCTGGACATGATTGCCGCCAACTGGGTGGGGCGGCCGGGCACGGGGTTTGATAGTGACGAAAATGCGCTGACATTATTTTGGGACGGTGGCGGCACGCAACTGCCGCAGTCCAGCAAAGATAAACTGGCGCGACAGTTGATCACAATTATTGCAGAGAGAGCACATGCCCGATATTAATAAAAGAGTAAAGCTGAAGATTATCGATCCGCGCATCGGCGCGGAGTTCCCGCTGCCACACTATGCTACGGCGGGTGCGGCCGGCATGGATTTGCGCGCCTGTCTGGACGCACCTCTGGATATTCGTCCGGGCGAAACCCATTTGATTCCCACCGGGCTGGCGATTCATGTGGAGGATCCCATGTTGGCCGCCGTGTTGCTGCCACGTTCTGGTTTGGGTCATAAGCATGGCATTGTGCTGGGTAATCTGGTGGGTTTGATTGATTCGGATTATCAGGGGCAAGTATTTGTGTCGTGCTGGAATCGTGGTCAGCAGAGTTTTCGTGTGGAAGTGGGGGAGCGCATTGCGCAAATGGTATTTTTACCCGTGGTGCAGGTGAGCTTTGAAGTGGTGGATACATTTGATACCAGCCATCGTGGTGGGGGTGGTTTTGGGCATTCGGGGCGCGTATAAGAACCTGATTCTAAACGGGCTCGAAAAAGGACATTTGTAGCACACTATGAGTACCACAAAAAAAAACGGTGCGACCGGGGCGGGTGCCCGCGTCAGTCTTGCAGAGCTTACGCTGTTTCATTTTGTCGCCTATGGCATAGTTCTGTTTGTTGCGGCGTGGCTGGCATTTCATTTGCTGGCGACACATACCGCGCGTTATAACCAATTGCGCAATGAAACAGATCTGGCGCAGATGGCCGCACAATTCGACAAGCTGTTGCAGACACAGGTCACCTTGGTGGAATCGTTGACGCGCGACCCGGCCACTGCGCGTTTATTGCTGACGGAGAATGCGCAGCGTCTTGATGAGCGCCAGGTGGAATTGGTTGCGCTCTTTCCGGCAGCGCAGAGTGTGCGACTGCTGCGCCTCAGTGATGGGCCGGATTTAATTGATATTAAAAATAACGCCGATTCTGATGCCGCGCTCCTTGCGGTAGGCGATGTGCAGGCTATTGATATAGTGCGGGCAGTACGCGTAGGACAAGACGCGGTGGGTTATATACGGGTGAATTTCGGCAGCGCATTCCTGCAACAGGCACTGAGCCAAGTGACTGGAACGCAGGGGCATGCGCAGATACAGCGGCGCGCAGATAAAGGGCAGAGTGTGGTATTGGCAACGCATGGTGATGCCACCTTGCAAAGTGTCAATGCACCGTTGAGCGCACCGGTGCCGGGCACGCAATGGGAGCTGGTGTTCTGGCCTGCGGCAGAAAGTGCGGCGAATGATAATGATGGCAGCGTAACCCCGGCGGCGCGCCTGTTCTGGTCGATATTTGCCAGCGCACTACTGCTGATGGCGTTGCTGGCCTTTGTGTTCAGTAAAATGGTAACCCGCCTGGTGCGCAATGATCTTAAGACCTTGATGGCAATCGCTCATCAGGGGGGAAAAAATGCTGAGCAGCGCGCGGTCTTGTATAATTTTAAAAGTGCAATGGATGCGCTGGCGAAGATTATGGCTCACGCCACAGCATCTTCTATTCCTCCTGAGCGATCGCTGGTAGTGAAGGCGGCAGAGCCAGGGATTGCCCCGTGGGATCTTGACGATGTCATGCAAATTTTTCACAAAGCACAGCCGTCAGCGGCATTTGGTTATGATAAGACCCGGCAACGAAATGCCGGGCAACAAAAGGACAGAACCATGGTTCCTGCTTCAATATTCCGGGCCTATGATGTTCGCGGTGTAGTAGGCGATACGCTCACGTCTGACATCGTATATGAACTGGGCCGTGCGATTGGCAGCGAAGCGTATGCGCGAGGCCAGCAAACGGTGATTGTCGCGCGTGACGGGCGTCTCTCCGGCCCCGAGTTTGTGCAGGCGCTGAGCAATGGTTTGCGTGCCTCCGGGCGCGATGTGATTGATGTCGGCCGTGTGCCAACACCGGTACTGTATTTTGCCACACATTACCTGAGTAGCAGCTCGGGCGTGATGGTTACCGGAAGCCATAATCCACCTGGCTACAATGGTTTCAAGATAGTGCTGCGCGGTGACACGCTGGCGGAAACTGCGATTCAGCGGCTGCGTGCGCGTATCGAAACCGGTGATCTGCTGAGTGGTAACGGTACTTACCGCACGGCGAATGTTGTGCCTGATTATATCGAGCGTATCACCAGCGACATCCGCCTGGCACGCCCGCTCCAAGTGGTGGTGGATTGTGGCAACGGTGTGGCGGGCGAGATCGCGCCCTATCTGCTGCGTTTGCTGGGGTGTGATGTCACGGAGCTGTATTGCGATATTGATGGCACTTTCCCTAATCACCACCCTGATCCCAGCCAGCCGGAAAATGTCGCAGATCTCATCAAGACTGTAAAAAAACTCAAGGCCGATGTGGGTCTGGCGTTTGACGGTGACGGTGACCGCCTCGGTGTCATTTCTTCACAGGGCGAAATCATCTGGGCGGATCGGCAAATGATGCTGTATGCGAAAGATGTATTATCGCGTAATCCGGGCGCAGAAATCATTTTTGACATCAAGTGTTCCACGCACCTGGCGCGGGTTATCCGCGAGGCGGGCGGTCAGCCCTTGATGTGGAAGACCGGCCATTCGCTGGTGAAAGCTAAAATGAAAGAAACCGGTGCGCCACTGGCAGGTGAAATGAGCGGCCATATTTTCTTTAAAGAACGCTGGTATGGTTTTGATGACGCCTTGTATACCGCTGCACGTTTGCTGGAAATTCTGGCGCGCGATACGCGCAGCACCAACGAAGTGTTTGCGGAGTTGCCGAACGCTATCAGCACGCCCGAACTGAAAATTGAATTGCAGGAAGGTGAGCAGTTGCCGTTTGTGGCGCGCCTGCTGGAGCATGCCAAATTTCCGGGTGCCGAGATCACCACCATCGATGGATTACGCGCCGACTTCAAAGACGGCTGGGGTTTGGTGCGCGCTTCCAATACTACGCCATCGTTAGTGTTGCGTTTTGAAGCTGACACGACCGCCGCCTTACAGCGCATACAAGACCAGTTCCGCATTATCTTGCTGGAATTGAATCCTGAATTAAAATTGCCGTTTTAACAGCATCTAAAGATGGATTGAAAAATGACACTTTCTTCCGCAGCCGCCATGAACATCGCGCATGTGCTCACCGAAGCGCTGCCGTATATTCAGCGTTTCCAGGGTAAAACCATTGTTATCAAATACGGTGGCAACGCCATGGTTGACGAGGCGCTGAAAAATGGTTTTGCGCGTGACATTGTGCTCATGAAGCTGGTGGGTATCAACCCGGTGGTGGTGCATGGCGGTGGCCCGCAAATTGGCAAACTGCTGCAACGTCTCGGCAAGCAAAGCGAATTTGTCGATGGTATGCGCGTCACTGACAGTGAAACCATGGATGTTGTCGAAATGGTGCTGGGTGGGCTGGTCAACAAGGAAATCGTAAGTCTCATTAATCGTCAGGGCGGCAGCGCAGTAGGCTTGACTGGCAAAGACGGCAGCATGATTCGCGCCACCCAGCTCACCATTACCCGCGCCATGTCCAAGCTTGAAGCGCCTGAGCTTAATGTGCCGGAAATTATTGACATGGGTCATGTCGGTGAAGTGGCAAGCATCGACGCCTCCATCATTAATATGCTGGTGAGCGGCAATTTTATTCCAGTCGTCGCGCCGATTGGCGTCGGCGCAGATGGGCGTTCGTATAATATCAATGCCGATCTGGTGGCGGGCAAGCTTGCCGAAGTGCTGCAAGCCGAAAAACTGATGCTGCTGACCAATATCCCCGGTGTGCTCGATAAGCAGGGCAATGTATTGACCAATCTCGATCCGCAGCAGGTCAATGCCTTGATTGCCGATGGCACGCTTTACGGCGGCATGCTCCCCAAAATCCGCTGCGCCCTCGAAGCCGTGCAGGGTGGTGTCAAAGCCGCACACATTATTGATGGACGGGTGGAGCATGCCGTGTTGCTGGAACTGTTTACCGATGAAGGCGTTGGCACATTGATTCGGCAACGTTGATTCGGCGTTGAATAGCTCTTTAGGTTTGCACGCCGTACTGTAGCTGATAGCTTTTGATTTTTTCCAGCGACTCGGCCATCTCGGGCCGCAATGACAGATACTGGATCAGGCTTTGCAGATTTACAATGCTGATAACCCGCATGTCGTAGTTTTTTTCTACTTCCTGAATTGCCGACAACATCCCAGCGCCCCGTTCCTGCCGATCAAGCGCGATGATCACACCTGCGGGCAGTGCGCCTGCGGCTTTGATAATATCCACGGATTCACGCACCGAGGTTCCGGCAGAGATAACATCGTCGATGATCATCACCCGTCCCCTTAATGGTGCGCCTACCGTGGTGCCGCCTTCGCCGTGTTTTTTTGCTTCTTTACGATTGAATGCGTAGGGAATATCGCGCTGATGATGATCGGCCAGCGCGATACTGGTGGCCACCGCCAGCGGTATGCCTTTATACGCTGGGCCAAACAGCATGTTATAGGTGACAGTTTGATGGGCAGGGGTTGGATTTTGCAGTGCCGCCGCATAAAAGCGCCCCAGACGCGCAATGCTGCCACCGCTGTCAAATAGGCCGCTGTTGAAAAAATACGGGCTGATACGCCCGGATTTCAGCGTAAATTCGCCGAAGCGCAGCACGCCTGTGGTAATCGCAAAATCGAGAAATTCACGCTGGTAATTTTGCATGTAGATGGCGCCAATGTCAGTGCAGGTTATGTTGGATTGCAAGTCACGAATATTATCACAACCCCGTTTCTGCGCGGTATAATCCTGTGCCCAATCCTGTTCTCACCACCGATCACTGGCCACCAATGAAAATAATTTCGCTTAACGCCAACGGCATTCGTTCCGCCGCCGCCAAAGGATTTTTTGAGTGGATGCTGCAACAAAATGCCGATGTCATCTGCCTGCAGGAGACCAAAGCCCAGGAATACCAGTTGTCGCCGGAAGTTTTTCGCCCCGCCGGGTATCATGTTTATTTCCATGACGCGCAAAAGAAAGGCTACAGTGGTGTCGCCCTGTATTGCAAAATCCGGCCGGACAAAGTGGTGATGGGTCTGGGTTGGCCGGATATTGATGCCGAAGGCCGTTACATTCAGGCCGACTTTGGCAGGCTGAGCGTGATTTCATTGTATATGCCGTCCGGTAGCAGTGGTGATGAGCGCCAGGCCGTGAAATTTGATCTCATGGCGCGCATTCATCCGTTGCTACAGCGTTTGCGAGCCGATGGCCGTGAATATATTATCTGCGGCGATTGGAACATTGCCCATCAGGCTATTGATCTAAGAAACTGGCGCAGCAATCAGAAGAACTCGGGTTTTCTGCCCGAGGAGCGCGCCTGGATGGACGAATTATTCGGTGCGTCGGGTTTTGTTGACAGTTTTCGTGCCGTCAATCAAAGCGCCGAACAATATACCTGGTGGTCTAGCCGTGGCCAGGCGTGGGCAAAAAACGTCGGATGGCGCATTGATTACCAGATTGTTACGCCCGGCTTGAAAGGCAAAGTGAAAGCCGCTGCCATCTATAAAGAACAGCGCTTTTCCGACCATGCCCCGCTCATCATTGAATACGCAGGGGATCTGGTCGAGTGGATGGTTGCCCCAGCTATTTGATACGCTGAAAACGATACAGAGCGATCTCGCCCAGCAGGTTAGGCAGCAGGTTCATGGCGAAATTGCTGTGATGTGCATAATCCACTACCGTGCGCTGCAAAATACGAATGCCATTTTTAGCGCATAATGCTTCAAAATCCCGCAGCGTGCATAAATGGATGTTCGGCGTGTTATACCATTCTTCAGGCAAGGTGCGAGACACCGGCATCCGGCCACGCAACGCCACATGCATACGACAGCGCCAATGACCAAAGTTGGGAAAGGTAACAATCCCCTCGCGGCCGACACGCAACATTTCATCGAGCAGGCGCGCCGGATAATACACTGCCTGCAAGGTTTGCGTCATTACCACGTAGTCAAATGACGCCTCGTCAAAATCCGACAGCCCCGCGTCCAGATCAGTTTGAATCACGTTCACGCCCGCGCGTATGCACTTGGCGATGTTCCCGCTGTCAATTTCCAGCCCATAGCCGCTCACCTGTCGCGTATCCCACAGATGCGCCAGCAGCGTACCGTCACCACAGCCCAGATCCAGCACCCGGCTGCCCGGCGTAATCCACTCGCTGATAATATCCAGGTCAGGACGCAGTGCAACATGCGCAGACGGGTGCGTAGTAATCGGCGCCGTCATAACCCCACCTCTGCCGCTACACGCCGCATATACGCATCCAGCACTTCCATATAGCGCGGAATCGGCATCAGAAAAGCGTCATGGCCTTCATTCGCCTCAATCTCGGCATAACTCACATCCTTATCCCCATCGAGCAACGCCCGCACAATCTCGCGTGAGCGCGCCGGCGCAAAGCGCCAGTCGCCGGTGAATGCCACCACCAGAAAGCTCGCTGTAACTCGTTGTAACGCCGCAGACAGGTCATGATTGTAATCACTCGCCGGGTCAAAATAATCCAGCGCCTTAGTCATCAACAGATAAGTATTCGCATCAAAGCGTTCCACAAAGGCACGACCCTGATAGCGCAAATAACTCTCCACCTGAAACTCCACATCAAAACCGAAATTGAGCTTGCCCTCGCGCAATTCGCGGCCAAACTTGGCGCGCATCAACTCGTCCGACAAATAAGTAATATGCCCCAGCATGCGCGCCAGCATCAACCCCCGGCGTGGAATCATGTCATGAGCATAGTAGTGGCCATCGTGAAAATCCGGATCAGACATGATCGCCTGGCGCGCCACTTCATTAAAGGCGATATTTTGCGCAGACAATTTGGGCGCTGCCGCAATCACCAGTGCATGGCGGATTCTCGCCGGATAATCAATAGACCACTGCAACACCTGCATACCCCCCAGACTGCCCCCGATCACCGCTGCCCACTGAGCCACGCCGAGCCGGTCAGCCAGCCGTGCCTGGCTGCGCACCCAATCCTTGACTGTCACAATCGGAAAGTCCGGCCCATACGGCTGACCCGTCACCGGGTTAATGGTGGTCGGGCCGGTCGAACCTTTACAGCCGCCCAGATTATTCACGCTCACTACAAAAAAATGGCGGGTATCAAACGGTTTGCCCGGACCGATGCAGCTATCCCACCAGCCTGGTTTGCGATCTTCCACGCTGTGATAACCCGCCGCATGATGGTCACCCGACAGTGCGTGACAAATCAGCACCGCATTATTGCCCTTGGCATTCAGATCGCCATAGGTTTCATAAACAAGATCATAAGACGCCAGGATCCTGCCGCAGTCCAGCGGGAGCGCGTCATCAAAATGTAGTGTTTGGGGAGTCACCAGACCGACGGAATCGGCGGGTAGCAGTTCAGTCATGGCGATGGGCTATTCCTTGAGTGGCATAAAGAAACTATCGGGCCAGTCTAATCAGAGTGCCCCGGCTACGCAATACACATTAACTGATTATATTGCTGAATGTAATTAAAGACGCCGCATAAAGAAGTTGCCCCGACCGCTTAAGGCCCGCTGCAACAGAGCTTCTGCTGGTATTTTGTTCGGCCGTTAAGGTATTGGCAAGCCTATAAAAAACAGAGCCGGTAGCCCCCTGACGTGCGCTGCCAAATGTCCCCCGAAACTTTCTTGAGTGAAATCGCAAAAAAGTTCAATATGTATATTGACGCGAGTTGTGTGGTTATGGCACGATCGGCTGTGGGGTGGATTTTTAACGCAAGGGATTGTATCGGACGTATTGCTTTTTTCTTTAATTGATGTTAATACTTGCAAATGACCTTGCTGATAAAGGTCATTCAGTACGGACGTCATACAAATTGTGTAATTGTGTACGGGAGGGAAGTTATGAAGACGAATAAACTGACGATAGCTAAGGTCTTGCCTATTGCCTTGATCGCGGGTGTAACCACGGGCATGGGTAATGGCAGTGTGTTTGGCGCTGCGGTAATGTGTGCTGTGGGTCGTGGTCCTTATGCAAGCTGGGGCGGATGGGGGATGGAGGCATATGATCCGGGAACCTTCTCGGGCTTTGTGGATGCCATGATGTTTTTGTTCGGGATAGTGTTCGCCATTATTTTTGTGGCCGCTATGATTAAGCACGGTACGCTGGAAGCTGCGGCAGCCAATAGCGCAAAATAAATTCACCGCTATTTGTCAGACCGGCGAAATAGTAACAAGTTCCTTGGAATTGTTACATTTAACATTGTTAATCTTTTAAAGTAAGGGGGTTCATCATGATAGCAACGATTGCCGCTACATGTGGTATTGTGCTCGCGTTCTCAAGTATGTGGATGTCTTGGTATGTTTTAAATAAAATGGACTAACTAAGCTTTGCAAGTTTCATCTAAATAATTAAGGTTAGTATATTACCTGGGAGGTGAGGGGTTATGTTATTAAAGTACTTAACAGGGAAAAATGAGGATATCCCAGCCGGTTCATCGGCTATTTTCTTCGGCTTTTCCTCAATTTTCTGGTTTGTTGTAGGGACAGGGCTTGGGTCATTCAATGCGGCGAAGCTGGCCTTCCCGGATTTTGTCACAGGTACTGAATTGTTTGCCTTTGGGCACATGCGCCAAGTGCATGTGCTTGCGGTAATCGTCGGCTGGATTTCCATGGCATTCGCCATGACCATGATGTACATGACGCCAGCATTGGGTAA
>JANOOA010000016.1:0-3337 GCA_031421115.1 Gammaproteobacteria bacterium
GCCTGCCACGATGATCAACCACGGCACGGGTCAAACAGTCATGTTCGCCTATATTGGTGATCGCAATATCCGCAGTATGATTGGCGGTAACCTGATGGCGCTGGTGCTGGTATCCGCTATCATCATGATTGCTGTTCGCAGCGTCAAGATTGGTCTAATTAGCCTGATCCCTAACCTGATCCCGATAGGCATGGCGTTTGGCCTGTGGGGATTGATGGTGGGGCAGGTGGGTTTATCGCTGTCCGTGGTCACGGCGCTGACTTTTGGTATTGTAGTCGACGACACCATCCATTTTCTGACAAAATACCTGCACGCCCGGCGTGAAAAAGGACTGGGGTCAGAGGATGCAGTACGTTATGCTTTCGCTACTGTAGGTACTGCCATGTGGGTAACATCATTGATTCTGGTGGCGGGCTTTAGTGTGTTGACGTTTTCGTCATTTGAGTTAAATGCGGGTATGGGTCAACTGGCAGCCATAACAATTGCTTTTGCCTTGCTTGCGGATTACTTGTTACTGCCGCCTTTGTTGATGAAACTGAGAGGAAAAAATCCATGAAAAAACCTTTTTCTTTGTTCATGCCAATGCTGTTGACGCTGTCTTTATTATCGTTTGATGCATACGCCGAATCCGCCGAAGAAAAAGGCCTTGCCATTGCAACCGAGGCCGATCGGCGTGACCTGGGTTTTGATGATTTCACTGCGGATACGCTCATGATTTTAAAAAACAGGCAAGGTGATGAAAGCACTCGTGTGGTACGCATTCAAACTCTGGAAGTGAAAGACGATGGTGACAAGAGCCTGTCCATCTTTGATGAGCCTGCCGATGTGCGAGGCACCACCATGCTGACCTTTTCCCACAAGCTCGATGAAGACGATCAATGGATGTATTTGCCGGCACTCAAGCGCGTCAAGCGGATCGCCTCGGATAATAAATCAGGCTCCTATATGGGCAGCGAGTTTGCCTATGAAGATATTGGTTCACAAGAAGTAGAAAAATACACCTATAAGTATTTGCGTGATGAAGTATGCCCCGATGAAGCATATAAAGCGCAGTCGTGTTTTGTCGTGGAGCGTTACCCGGTAAATAAATATTCTGGCTATAAACGCCAGATCACCTGGATTGACAAAGCTGAATACCGCCCATTGAAAATAGATTTTTATGACCGCAAGAATAGCCTGCTGAAAACATTGACGTTTAAAGGATATAAGCAATATCTGAAAAAGCACTGGCGACCTGATGGAATGTTTATGCTTAATCACCAAACAGACAAGAGCACTCTGTTAAAATGGAATAATTATAAATTTCGTACTGGGCTGACTGAGGCCGATTTCACGCAAAACAGCCTCAAGCGTTCACGATGATAAAAACTTCTGAAAAGTTATTATGGATGGCACTGACAGCCATTGTTGTGTTGCAACCGGCATATGCCGCCTTTGAATCAGAGAATCGCAAACCACTCTCATTGCCCAGCGGATTAGAGCGTGCCCCGATACCCTTGCCTGATCTGCGTGGCCGTGACCGTTTCTTACCCTCGGATACTCGCGAACGAGAAAGGGCGCGGGCCGCAGCGCAGCAAGGCAAGTGGTCAGGGTATATTGCAGCAGAAGGCCGGTTGTTTGTGAACGATGCATTATTTCCCGAGCAGGAAAGCTCCCAACTTTCATTAAGCTTACAACCGGAGTATTACCAAAAATGGGATAATGGTAAACAAAGCTTTACCTTTGTACCATTTTACCGCTATGACGCCACCGACAGTGAGCGCACCCACTTTGATATTCGAGAAATGACCTGGCTGAAGGTCGGGAAAGGGCACGAATGGCGCGCCGGTATTCGTAAAGTATTCTGGGGTGTAACAGAATCCCAGCACCTGGTTGACATTATCAGTCAAACCGATCTGGTCGAAAATCCTGACGGGGAAGAGAAGCTTGGCCAAGCCATGCTGAATCTGGCCTTGATGCGCGATTGGGGTACTCTCGATCTATTTGTATTGCCCGGTTTTCGGCAGCGCACTTTTCCCGGGCTTCACGGTCGTTTGCGTTTGCCGATTCGCATAGACTCGGGTGAAGCGCTGTATGAATCCAGCAGCAAGTGGCGGCATATTGATTTTGCCGCGCGCTGGTCACATACCCTGGGTGACTGGGATATTGGCTTATCACATTTCTCGGGGACTAATCGTGAGCCGTTATATCAGTTTGGCATTGATGCCGCCGGGCAACCGGTATTAACCCCTTATTATGGATTAATTAATCAAACTGGTTTGGATGTGTTAGTCGCCAAGGGAAGCTGGCTATGGAAACTGGAAACCATTTATCGCTCAGGTCGCCGGATCGATAAATTGCCCGTTGATTACGTTGCCGCAACCACAGGTTTTGAATATACCTTTTCCGGTGTGTTTGGTTCAGGCATGGATGTAAGCATGCTGACGGAATATCTTTATGATGAACGTGGCGCACAGGCAACCACACCATTTCAGAACGACATCATGCTGGGCATGCGTCTGGCAGTGAATGATGCTCAAAGCACTGAGTTGTTAATGGGCGTTATTTTTGACACTGAAACCGATACGCATTTTATTAGCGCAGAAGGTAGTCGCCGTCTCGGTGATAAATTGAAGTTAAATATAGAAGCCAAGGCATACAATGGCCTGAAACCTATAGACCTGCTGTACAGCATCCGCAATGACAATTATATTCAGGTTGAACTGGCGCGATATTTTTAGGAATATCTATTAAGAAAATAACCGACGCATCTGACACGTTAACGCCAAACCTTCCAGCCAGTAATGAGAAATAGCATGCCACAGGTTTTGCTTATTCATGAGGTCGCCGTCTATCCAGCATGGAAAACCATTTTAGATGGTTGCAAGGATGCAGAAATTGAAATCAGGTGACAAGTCTGGGGTTGATGGAGCGCTTGCGATTCGCCCGTTCGTGATTGGTCGCAAAGCCTGGCTGTTTAGCGATACGCCTGTCGGTGTCAACGCCAGCGCCATTATTTACTCGCTGCTGCAGATGGCCAAGGCTATATGCGTTAATGCAAGACTTGGTGCCGCGCGCCTTCGGCTGCCGCCGATCTCAGAACATTGTAGCATTCCGGGGTGAGAGTGGGAGCTACAACAGAACTTCTATGTGGCACGCGATTAACAGCACCGCCTCACCCCATTCCATTTTCTATCTTGTTCCGCTTTGAAATATGCCTTGCGCTCGAGCGGTGGGTTGCCCGCGTCGGCGTGGTGTGCGCGCCAGTGTTCGAGATAGCGTTCATAGGCGTCATCACCGCTGACGTTGCGCAGCAGTTGCCAGCCACGGGATGCGATTTTTTTCAGCGGCAACATGC
>JANOOA010000017.1:0-10338 GCA_031421115.1 Gammaproteobacteria bacterium
GCTGGCGATGTGCTTGCGCAAATGGAAGCCGGATGCCCGGAAATTTGGAGGTTAATTACCGACGACGGCAAAATCTGGCCTTCCGCATACTCACAGATAGCTTAGCTTTTCCAAACATATACCCTGCGCCACGCCGAAAAGTACAAAAAATAACCATTTTTGTTGTCCCACCCCATTTCCATACTTAACTTGCGTGGCTTTTGTATTTTTCCAATGTGCCGATAAACCTTATAGAGTGCACTCCTTGCATACCTTTTGATAATCCACTTCCTGAAGCATGAATGGGTTTATTGAGGGTTCTGTGTAATCAAGCACGCATTGGGGACAAGAATTGCCTGGGCATTACGGCAAGTGATGATTAAACCTGAAAAATTTAATAAAGTGTGATCTATGTCCAGACACCGGGCTTTCTTCAGAGTAAGGTTGAATCGTCTTATCAGAATCCGGTTTAACCCATTGGGGACCAGGAGTGGTAAAAGTGAACGAACTAACGGAAAGTTTTTTAAACTATTTTAAAGTTGCTGTTGTTGCCCCGGGAGATGATGCGTCATTGCGACAAGTATTGCATTTGCGCTACCAGGTGTATTGCGTGGAAAACCCTTTTGAAAAACCTGATGGGACAGATGAAATAGAGCGGGATGAGTTTGACGCACATTCAGCGCATAGCCTTTTACTCAGCCGCCGCAACGATGAAGTAGTGGGTACTGTACGGCTCGTTTTACCCCAGCGGGAGCAGCCGCAAACCTTGTTTCCCATCGAACAGCATTGCGGGACATTCTTTGATAATAAATTGTTTGATACCCGCACCTTGCCACGTCATTCAACAGCCGAAATATCTCGCTTTGCAATTTCGAAAGAGTTCAAGAAACGTCTTATGGATACCGAGTATCCCTGGGGCGCCAGTGATTTGGATGAACAAGAAACTGAACAAATGAAGGCGATGGAACGCCGTATTATTCCGCACATCACGTTAGGTTTGTTTTTGGCGATAGTTCGCATGAGTGTACGGCATAATATTACGCATTGGTATGCCGTAATGGAACCAGCATTGATGCGCTTATTGAAGAAATTCAGCATCGAATTCATACCACTTGGCCCTATGGTTGATTATCACGGCAACCGACAACCTTGTGTAGCAGAACTTGCGATGGTATTAGCGTCTATGGAACGCAATTGTCCAGACGTTTGGGCACTGATTACCGACAATGGTGCGACATGGCCCAGCGCGCTCGAAGCAGAGGAACAAGCTTCTATTAAACGCGTGGCATAACATAGCGCTCCCCCGCCTACGTAGCAGGCATTACCTTGCCCGTGCTAATTGCACTTTAATGCCCGCCATTCAGCGAAAATGAGGTGTCCAGCAAGCGTAGCGTGCGCTGTGCCTAGAGGCACCTACTTCTGGTGCGCACGATCAACCGTTATCAGACCACATTCACCATATACCTCGCCATCATCGCCACATCCGGCCCAATCGATGTGGCGCAAGCCTTTCCTCACATGTGCATGAAAACTCGAATACGGCCAATCCGCCACGCGTTGCACATGCCTGCCCGTTTGACGGGATTGACTGGATCGCCGCCTTGAGCGCGGTATACATTGGCGGCTCGGTCAGAATGCGTTGGCGACGGCAGGCGTTAACGGTGAAGAAATAAGTGCCCCCCGGCGTCAGCGCTCTACGAAATGTAGCCATTCGTTCAGCCCATCCTACCGTGCCTGGAGGCATCTACTTCTGGTGCGCATAGCGCACACTACGCTTGCTCCATGCCTTTGTCACTTCACCCCTTCAATCAATGCAATATCTTTGCGCAGCAGATCGTTGACCATGTCATTGACCTCGACACCCTTGATCCTGGCCTTGGCCGCAAGGTAATCGAGGACATCGGCGTCGAGATAGACGGGTAGGTTGAGCGTGACATCGGGCCGGTGGAATTTACCGCGAACGCCCTTGGAAAAATCGTATTCTTTTTTCATTTTTCCAGGTTCATCTGCTCAGGCAAATCCAAGGAAAACCGCCAGCGCCCGGTTCACCGCCAGCATCGTCTCATCGTCCAGACGACCGAACGCCGCGCCGACCTTTGCACGGGCGACCGATTGCGGTTTGTCCACCATCACCTGCGAAGACTTGGTCAGGCCGTTCAGATCACCTGGATTCACCGCAATGCGAAACAGCGGCGCATCGCGCAGCTCACTGGTCACGGGCAAAATCACCACCGAAGGATGCGCGTTGAACAGATCGGACTGGATCACCAACGCTGGGCGCGGTTTGCCAAGATCACCCTGTAAGGCAACCGCCACCAGATCGCCGCGCCTCATTGCCAACCTTCGCGGTCGGCTGCGGCTTCAAGCCAATCGGCGGTTTCCTGCTCATGCGCGTCACCTTGCAACAACAGCGACTGGCGGCGGCACTCCTCGGCGAAGCCCGCGCGCCGCGTATCCGGCACCCAAATCTGTACCGGACGCAACCCGGATTCCCGCAATGCCGCGCGATGCTTCTGCACCCGCGCCGATATACTTGCTCTCATGAAAAGCTCCAATATCCAACGTTACATGAAACATGATAGCCCGCTTTTATGTTACATGCAACATCGTTCAGCACGCTACGCTTGCAACTTCTGGTGCGCACCAGCAGTTGCTGTTTGGCCAGGCCAGGCACCTACTTTTGGCATGGCGCCATTAAATCCTCCACAGCCACACCCAATGCTCTGGATAGCGCGAGCAGCACGCTGGCTTTGCCTTCGCGCTTTCCAGATTCAATCTGTGACAGATAAGCCTGGCTGATGCCAGCCTGACCGCTTTGCAAGGAGACGATGGAATGTTTGCCATTAGGATAAGGATGGCGTGTATCTATCCGGCCTCTGTGTGAGCCATTAATCGGCTCGGGTCATAATGCAATACGCACGTCGGGTACCTTTGCCCCCCGCTTCTAAAAATTTAACAACCGTCATTCCCGCTTTTATTGACAGGGGACAGTTTAATCAAAAGCGGACATTACTACTTGGGGCTAACAGATTGGACAAGTTGATTTGAGTAAAACCCCGTTTTCTGGTAATCTATCTCCCCGTCTACATGCTTAAATCTGGCTTCTTATTAGCTTGGCGTGCGCCGAGCATACCGGCCGGATTTTGCCGAATCTCCCCGGGCTTGCCTGGATCTCTATCTTTTTGGGCACTCATGACTAAATTTATATTTGTTACTGGCGGCGTTGTGTCTTCCTTGGGGAAGGGTATCGCCGCTGCTTCGCTGGGAGCCATTCTGGAAGCGCGTGGCCTGAGAGTGACCATGCTCAAGCTGGATCCTTATATTAACGTGGATCCCGGCACCATGAGTCCGTTTCAGCATGGTGAAGTGTTTGTAACCGAAGACGGTGCCGAAACCGATCTTGATCTCGGGCATTATGAGCGCTTTATCAGCACCAAAATGAGTAAACGCAACAACTTTACTACTGGCCGCATTTATGAAAATGTGATTCGTAAAGAGCGTCGTGGCGATTACCTCGGTGCGACAGTGCAGGTTATTCCGCACATCACGGATGAAATCAAGCGTTGTATTATGGAAGGCGCGGTAATTCCTGATTCTGGCCCGGCGGATGTGGCGATGGTTGAAATTGGCGGCACCGTGGGTGACATTGAGTCACTGCCATTTTTAGAAGCAATACGCCAGATGGGTGTTGATCTGGGACGTGACAATACGCTGTTTATACACCTGACACTGGTGCCATATATTGCGTCTGCGGGCGAAATCAAAACCAAGCCGACACAGCATTCTGTAAAAGAACTGCGCAGCATTGGTATTCAGCCGGATATCCTGCTGTGTCGTTCTGATCGCCCGGTGCCGGCTGACGAGCGTCGCAAAATCGCGCTGTTTACCAATGTGCCGGAAAAAGCTGTGTTTTCTGCGGTGGATGTAGACAGCATTTATAAAATCCCGGTGTTGCTGCATGAGCAGGGGCTGGATGACATCGTCACCGAGCGGTTGCGTCTGAATGTACCCAAAGCTGATCTTGCCGTGTGGCACAAGGTGTTGGATGGCTTGGAGCATCCCACTGCCCAGGTCACGGTGGCGATGGTGGGCAAATATGTCAATCTGACGGAATCCTATAAATCACTTTCTGAATCACTGATTCACGCCGGCATGCATACTCGCACGCGCGTAAAGATCGTCTATATTGATTCCGAAGACATCGAAAAATCCGGCACGCAGTGTTTGCGCGGCATGGATGCGATTTTAGTTCCCGGTGGATTTGGCGAGCGGGGCATTGAAGGCAAAATCCAAGCGGTGGAATATGCGCGGCGCAATAATATTCCTTATCTGGGTATTTGCCTGGGCATGCAGGTGGCGGTGATCGAATTCGCGCGTAATGTCGCACACCTGGCCGACGCGCACAGCACCGAATTCGATCCCAATACACCGTATCCAGTCATTGCATTAATCACTGAATGGATGACTGAGCAAGGCACAGTGGAGCGGCGCGATCGTCATTCCGACCTGGGTGGCAGTATGCGTTTGGGTGGACAAAAATGCCGGTTGTTGCCGGGCACACGCGTGCGTGATTTATACGCCAATGAAATCATTACCGAACGTCATCGCCATCGCTATGAGTTTAATAATCAATACCGTGAAATTCTGGAAAATTCCGGCATGGTATTTTCAGGTATGTCGGTCAATGGCAGCCTGATGGAAATGATAGAGCTGCCGGCACACCCGTGGTTTGTGGCGTGTCAGTTTCATCCTGAATTTACATCTACACCCCGTGATGGTCATCCGCTGTTTAAGGGGTTTATACAAGCGGCGCGGCTTTCAATCACACACGGCACAGCTAGTTAATCAGAGGTTTGTACCATGAAGTTATGCGGTTTTGATGTCGGACTGGATCAGCCATTTTTTTTAATTGCAGGGCCATGCGTAATTGAAAGCCGTGCCATGGCGCTGGAAACGGCCGGACAACTTAAAGAGATTGCGGCACGGTTAAACATTCCGTTTATTTATAAATCATCGTTTGATAAAGCCAATCGGACTTCCAGCAAAAGTTATCGCGGCCCCGGCATCGAAGAAGGTTTGCGTATCTTGCAGGAAGTGCGGCAAACCCTGGGCGTGCCGGTGCTTACCGATGTGCATGAAGACACACCCTTGGACGAAGTGGCTGACGTGGTGGATGTGCTGCAAACCCCGGCATTTTTGTGCCGCCAGACTAATTTTATTCAAAATGTTGCGCGCCTCGGCAAGCCGGTGAACATCAAAAAGGGCCAGTTTCTTGCGCCGTGGGACATGAAAAACGTAGTGGAAAAAGCCCGTGAAACCGGTAATGCCCAGATCATGGTCTGCGAGCGTGGCGTCTCGTTTGGCTATAACAACCTGGTGTCAGACATGCGCTCGCTGGCGGTGATGCGTGATACCGGTTGTCCAGTGGTGTTTGACGCAACCCATTCGGTGCAACTGCCGGGTGGGCAGGGCGCAAGTTCCGGCGGGCAACGCGAGTTCGTGCCCGTACTGGCGCGTGCCGCCGTGGCAGCGGGTGTGGCAGGTTTATTTATGGAAACGCACCCTACGCCTGACATAGCCTTGAGTGATGGCCCCAATGCCTGGCCATTGGGGCGCATGGAGGAATTGTTGGGTATTCTTAAGGCGATTGATGCAGCAGTCAAGGCGAAAAAGTTTTCAGAAATGATATAGCTTGATCTGGGTTAAATGCTTGCCCACAGTGACTCAAATTCTTTTTGCTTGTCTTCAGTGCTGGCAGACGTCAATTTTTCACTAATATTGGGTGCCAGTGAAAACCGGAATTGATTGAAAATGCCGGTATCCTCCACGAGTTCATGGAGGATGAAATGCCGGGTGCAATTATTGATCTTAACTAACACTGTATCACCTGAGGTGAATAGCTGCGCGGGTACGATTAATGTGGCGGCCTGGTTGATGACTGTCAGTTCGGGCAAAAGCAGTGCTACTGAAAGCTCATTTGTTTCCATATCAGCGCGCCGTATCTGCACGGCTTCAGCGGTGGGGGTGAGCATCTGAATGCCAAGCTCGAGCGTTGATGGCGTGGTGTTCTTCATCCAGCGAATGGTGGCGATACCCCATTCGCTGGTATCTTCTTCACGGGCGCCACCATGCACGGCAATAATTTCGCCAATGCGTAATGCAGTAGTGAGCGTCTCTGTCCACGATAAGCAGGCGCCGCCGGCACTTTCATTGACTACTTTGCAGTTATGAGTTGCATACACTGACATGCCCTGGATAGATTTTTCGATATCCTCATCGTTAGTTAAACCTTGTTGGGTTCGGGCATAAGCGGTTTGGTGAGTTCTATTCCACACATCATGTGCTGGTGCGGTAGTCTCTGCGCCGCCTAATTCATGGCTGGTAAATTTAGCCACGTTTTTGGATGGGGTGTGAGGCATCACTTTGTCAGGGCCAAGATTATTAGCCGTGATATGGTGGGCTGTTTTTAAGCCCAGCCCAATAATCAGCGTGGTATCTTTTTGAATACGCGAAAGATTACGCTTGGATGTCATTGACCAGGCGGATATCAGCCGCCGCATCAATGCTGGGGATAGTTGGGCTTCTGCAGGTAGCAGGGCTTGGCTGGCAGTGTGATTGACGATGCTGTGCAGGTGAGCGACCAAGGCCGTGGTGTTAAGCGCTAGACAGCCGCTAAGAATGCGGTTTTTGTCGCGCCGCAGCCGGTTAGCGGTTAAAAAAGCCGTGGGTTCATCATTGCCTTGATTAATGACGTAGGCATTGGGTCGATCATCCGCGTTCAGCATGGGCGTTAAGGTGCTGTATGCGGCCCATTGATCAAGTGCTGAGAATACTGTGTTTATCTCATCCTGAGATAAGTGATAAGGCCCGGCGATACTTAAGAGTAGGGTTTTTTTATAGAGGTTACCAATATTATGATGGGGCGGCATTTTATGACTGCCGTCATGAATAGGGCTTTGATCGAGCATTTTCAGTTCGGCGTGGTGGCGCAACTGATGAATATCGCGCCACGTAGTTGCAGGGCAGGGAGTATAGGTTTGGTAAGATGTAATCAGCACCTCAGTCAGATAGTGCATGGCGCGATGCAACGGTATTAATGATTTTCCAGCGGTAAATGCCGGGGTCTGATTAGTTAAAAGGCTGCTCAGCACTATTTTGTAGCCATTCGCCATTTCCGAATGCAGTTCGCGCGCCAGCATCGCGGCCTTATAATTCTTTTCAGCCAGAGGAAATGCCTGACCAATGTAGTGTTTTTTCAGGGTTTCAGTAATTTGGTGAGTGGGCTCTCTGAATAATTCCAGAATTTGACTGCGATACTGCATGGCAATCAGCGTTCTATTCATGGTGACCAGGGCATGGTAAATCATGCGCGCGGATCGGCCGACATCGGCAAGCGGTAATTTCTCAACCCACGCTTTAACTTTGGTGGGATGTGGGTCAAATCCTAAATCGTGAGATTCCCGGATGGACGGGATTTGTAGCTGAGTCGTGCTGTGATGGCTCATGGTGCGACAGTCCTGGGGGTGCGTGAGGGCATACCAAGAATAGCGGCAGGTGTGGCGAATACTTAAGCAATAAATTGGGGCTTTTGGGGGGTCTATGAAAGAGGCCTGAGTGCCTCCATATTTAATTTAAATTATTTAATAGTGTAATATTTATTAAAGCGCGGCCCATAGGCTCTCAAAGTCCCTGTTATGAGTCTGATTGATGGATGCAAGAATTTCATCGGCTGTTTGCACAGGCATAAAGCGAAATTGCGTAAAACCAGTGGTATTCTCCAAGGTTTCAGTTAATAAAGCATGGCGTGTTCCACAGCTCATGTTAATGGTAACTTCAGCGCCAATCGGGAAAGCGTTAGCGGGTGTAATGAGAGAGATGGATTGGTTATCGTCTTTTACTTCAGGTAACAACAAGGCAGGAATTGCGGGTTCACCGTTTCTTTCGGCAGTTAAGGTGCGCACAAACACGGCTTCTGCGGTGGGCGCCAACATTTGAATGCCAAATTCAAGCTCTTCAGGCGTTGAATTTCTTACCCAGCGTATCACTGCCAGCTCCCATTCGGCCGAGCCTTGGTTGTTGGCGATTTTAATGCTGACGATTTCTCCGGTGAAAAATTTGTTTTGCTGATTATCACCTTGCCATGACAGGCCTGCGCCGCCGGTGCTTTCGTTAATTACCGTGCAGGTGTAGGTAGAGGGTGTTACTTCATTACCTGGGAATTTTATAGTCAGATTTTTCTCGCCGGGATTTTTATCGATGAGCGGTTTTTTGAAGTAATCGCCACGCACATTATTGTTGTATCTTGCAATGGTTTTTTCAGTGGTGTTATAGGTGGGGTTGGTCAGCAGTCTCAGTGATTTTGCTGAATTTATCTTGACAGGTTTTGGCAGTGTTTGGACTTTTTTTTCGGCGAAGTGATGCGCTGCCTGAAGTCCTGTTGATAGTGTAAATGTACCAGTTTTTCTCAGGCGCGGGAAAGTGCGTCGCGACACAATGCCCCATGCGGAAATTAACCAGCGGGATAAGCCTATTGAGAGAGGGGGTGTAGTGGGCGCCGTAGGGATAAGTTGTTCGATCTTTCCGCTGGCGAGCTGATGCAAATAATCCACCAGGTCTGTGGTGTCCAGTGCACGGCACGATTCCATCTGGCAGTCTTTGCTATACGCCAACGCGCTGGGTGGTTCATCCTGGCTGAGGTTTACAATAAATGCGCCTGACATACTGCTGGGGTCGGCCGCCACAGTGAGTCCGCTATATAAAGGCAAGTCACCACTGAGTGCTGCATAAATATCGGAGATGCCTTCCTGGGATAATTGGTAGGGGTTGGTTAAGGCCAATAACAGGCATTGCTTGTAAATGCTGCTGATACTGCGGTAGTTGTTAATGGAATTTTCGTTGTCTTGTATCGGGCTGTTGTGCAGTGTTTTTTGCTCGGCATAGCGATAGAGTTGATGAATGTCGTGCCATACGGTGGGGGGGCAGGTGGCATACATCTGATAAGACGTGAGTACCACACGGTTTAGATAGCTGATGGCGCGATGCAGGTGGATTAACATCATGCTGGCGGTGGCATTATTGATTAACAGATTATCAATGATAATCTTGTAGCCGTTGGCCATTTCCATGTGCAATTCGCGGCTTAAATGCGCCGCCTTGAGGTTGATCTCGGTTAACGGTAGCGGCACGCCGAGATAATGTTTTTTTAATTCAGTGGTGACGTGTTGCACTGGCGCTCTGAAAAATTCGAGAATCTGCAAGCGGTGTTGCGCAGGAAGAGTGGAGCGATTCAGGGTGGTTAATTCCTGATAGACCAGGCGCGTTGTTTCGCCGCTGTTTTCGAGCGGCAAACGATCCAGCCAGTCTTTCACTTTGATCGGATGAGTTTGACTGGGGCTTGCAAGACGTTCATGTTTTTGCGGGAAATGTAATTTGATAACACTGCTGTTTTCCATGTTGCGTTTCCCGTTTAGTGCTGTAAGACTCGTGTGAGTCACAGTCAGCGCAGCCGACGCGAATAATTTCTTGATTCACGCGTGACTGGCGGCAGTTCCTGTGCATCCCTGCACCCACTGCACTTGGGCATCCGCCGTGCAGGGATGCACAAGTGCCGCCAGAGGCAGGATGCCGAAAGCGGCCTGCCCGGCGCTACTTTAGTTATCGGCGGGAATGATTAATTATTTAGCAGTTTGTGGGAAGGCTGGAGCGAGCGCTAATGGAAAATCCGGGTTAAACCGGCAGTTTGCTG
This sequence comes from Gammaproteobacteria bacterium, assembly GCA_031421115.1. Classification (GTDB taxonomy): domain Bacteria; phylum Pseudomonadota; class Gammaproteobacteria; family Ga007554. The sequence continues at coordinate 9,725 of JANOOA010000017.1, forward strand.
GGGGCTCCCGCGTGTTCATGTACCAGCCGTGGCACTAAATAGCCTGGCAGGCAAGTCCGCAGTTCCTGCATAAGCTGTTGAGCCTGAGCAGGGTTTACGTCAAAATGGCTGGCACCTTGCACTTTGTCGAGCAGGTGCAGGTAATAGGGGGTAACGCCCGCCTCAAACAGGCGCTCGCTAAGCTCGGCCAGGGCGCGCGCGCTATCATTGACGCCGCGTAACAGCACGGACTGATTGAGCAGCACCACGCCTGCCTGGGTGAGGCGTGACAGGGCGGTGGCGACGGTTGCGTCGATCTCGTTGGCGTGATTGGCATGGATGACCATCACGGCTTTGAGGCGGGAACGATGGAGCCAGCCCAGCAAGGCTTCATCCACCCGTTCTGGCAGCACAATCGGCAGGCGCGTGTGGATGCGCAGCCGCCGCAGGTGGGGAATGTCAGACAGGCGCTGTGCCAGCGGCGCGAGGCGTTGATCAGAGAGCGTCAGTGGGTCGCCACCGCTTAAAATCACCTCGTTTATTGTGGTGTCAGATGCGATATAGTTCACGGCGCTCTCCCAGTCATGGCTGGCGGGGTTGGCGTCGCCATAGGGGAAATGCCGCCGGAAGCAATA
>JANOOA010000018.1:0-2077 GCA_031421115.1 Gammaproteobacteria bacterium
ATGAGCGGTGATAAAACGGTTTATAGCATGGTGCAGCAAGGTGCCAGCGGTGTTTATCAGGCGCGCGGTGGAGAATTTTCAATGGGTGGTGATTGGGTGCTGGAGTTTACGCTGGCGTGTAACGGAAAAACCCAGACGGTAAAGTTTCCCTATACTCTCAAGTGGCCTGAGTAATGTCTGGACTAAGGATTGGGCGTTTTTGCGCAATGGACCCCAGCCGCTGCCCGCCATGCCTTGGGGATTGCCCCACCAGCATATGCTGCAACTGGCCTGCCCGCTGCTGGCGCTGTCGGATACTGAAAAGGAGCTTTCTCCGGTGCCGATGAAGGTTTTCTGGACAAATGTCTGTCCAGGCAGGCCAATAATCATGTGGTAGTAGGTTCTGCCGCCGTGGTTGACCAGATCTTGCAGGAATGGGGTTTTGTCGGGGCCGGGTACCGACCCGAGTCCATAGTTAGCAGAAGTTTCATTGGGACGGTTACCATTAAAATGGGGGGGTGCCAAAACTTTAATTTTTCATAATCCCTTGTTCGCGGCATGGGATATGGTCGATTTATAGGAATTAAGGCATCAAGTGGATTGACGTGGCAAAAGGAGCTTGCTATAACGAGAAATCACAATATGCTGCTCATGAAAATATGGGTGCGTGCGGGGCAGGGTGTCATACTTTTAAAAAAGGGTTGGGTCTATGGTAATGGTAAAGAAAGTAAGTGGTTTATTGGCATGGGTTTCATTGGCGCTGTTTGCGCAAAACGTATTAGCGGCGGGTGCGCTGATTGGTGATCCGGTTGCGGGTGCCGATAAATCGGCTCTGTGTCAGGGTTGCCACGGCGGCACAGGCAACAGTGAAAGTGCCGAGTTTCCGCGCCTGGCAGGCCAGTATGCGGGCTATATTGTCAAGCAAATCAAAGACTTCAAGAGTGGTTTGCGGGCTAATAACGACACTATGGCAGCGATGGCCGGTACGGTGGACAGCGTGCAGGACATGAAGGATATTGCCAGTTATTTTGCGCAGCAGAAGATGGTATCCGATCCTTTGCACAAGCCCAACAAAAAACTGGCAGAGAAGGGTGAGGAAATCTTCACCAAAGGGCGCCCTGCAAAAGATTTGTATGCGTGCATTAATTGCCACGGTGAACGCGGCAAGGGTAAGGCCGGCTCCATTTCTACCTTCCCGGTGATCAGCGGCCAGCATAAAGACTATATTATTAAACAATTGAAGGAGTTGCAGTCGGGTTTGCGGGCTAACGACCCAGCTGGAATGATGGGTGATATCGCCAAGAAGCTGAGTGCTGAGGAAGTTGAGGCAGTGGCGGAGTATTTGTCGTTGCAGTTGCCTTAAGTTTTAAATCAGTTGTTTTACAAAAAATGGGCCGAAAGGCCCGTTTTTATTGCCCATTTTTTATGTGGGGTGTGCGGTGCGTACCTTTTGTTTTCATCTTGGGTCCGGCAGTTGTCCACCCTTCGACACGCCCACTGTGCGGCCTGCTCAGTGCGATCCCTACAAAAAACCGTTCGTGCTGATCCCTTCGATAAACTCAGGTGTCAACGCCAAATAGAAATGTCCGCTTTGCTTTTTTTTCAACCCGCTAAGGCGCTACTGGGGGATAGTTTCTCCAGGGATGATCCGACGCCGGGGTATGCGCCGTACTGCGCCGCCCAAGGGCTTTATCAACACGCGCGTTGACGGCCTTGCTATCCGCCACTCGGGCTTGACGTAAGGGAGTAAGAAATTACTAAATCACCATTTATACTGTTCTCATACTGCAAAAACGGAGGCTCTGCGTATGCAGACAACAACCTTGGCGCGGAATGGTGTATCTGCGGAAATGGTGGGCTTGATTTCGCGTTTGGTTGATAAGATTCCTTGGCCTGCGCGACGGTATGCGATGGGTGAGGTAACGCTGTTGCTGCGGGATGGCAAACATCGTGCCGTGGAGAGTGTGTGTGGTTGGAGCCGCGCCGCTGTTGAAGTGGGCATCAATGACAACAAACCGGCATGGCGTGCGTGAACAACCTATCCGCGCGACTCAAACCTAAAACGGAAGAGAAGAGTCCCACGCTGCTGGCCGCAATA
>JANOOA010000019.1:0-5071 GCA_031421115.1 Gammaproteobacteria bacterium
TCGGCCATGCTGCGCACGGCGGCCAGCAGGCGCGGCAGTTTGGCGAGCGCCGTCAGGCGTATGGCGGTGGGAATGGTGTCGTTGGTGCTTTGCCCCATGTTGACGTGGTCATTGGGGTTGATGGGTTTATACGCGCCACGCGCGCCGCCCAATGCTACGTTGGCAAGGTTGGCGATGACTTCGTTGCTGTTCATGTTATGGCTGGTGCCGGCGCCGGCCTGAAAGCGGTCTACGACGAATTGATCGAGATGGCGCCCTTGCAAAATCGTGTCGCAAGCGTTGATGATGGCGGTAGTCAGCGTGTCATCCAGCCAGCCTGCCTGGTGGTTGGCGGTGGCGGCGGCGCGTTTGATGCGCACGTGCGCCATGACAAAATCACGATCCGGGCCACGCCCACTGATCGGAAAGTTAATCACGGCACGTGCGGTCTGAATGCCGTACCAGGCGTCGGCGGGTACATTGAGCGAGCCGAGGCTGTCTTTTTCGCTGCGATAATTAGTATTGGTTGCCATCTCTTGTCCTAATCTATTAAGGATCCATCAAGGTAATCCATTAAATCATCAATAACGCAGCGGCCACATTCCGCCCTTCATACACCAGGATGTTATAGGTGCGGCAGGCGGCGGCGGTGTCCATGACTTCAAAGCCGATGCGTTGTCTGGCGAATGCCGAGAGTATGGTCGATGACGGCCACCACAGGCGTGCACCCGTGCCGAACAGCACGACTTCGGGTTGCATGGCGATAACGGTGTCAAAATGTTCGACGGTGAGATCGTCGCGCGCTTGCGGCGGCCAGTCTTTCACTATTTGCCCGGGCATAATGATGACGCTGCGGGTGAGTGTTTCATGACGAATGCGGCCACGCAATTCGCCGTCGCGGTCGAGATGCAGCGGCGTGGTATCGTCTTCCGCTGCGGCCCAGGGAATAGTCACGATCACTTGTCCCGGCGCATAGGAAATAATGGTATGGGTGCGCGGGTCGCGCTCCAGATTGAATTGCATTTTAGATGTCCGACGGAAGCTTACGCTTATTATGCCGTCAGTAGCTTCTGGATTTCCAGTATTTCCTGCTGGATATCACTTAGCGCGGCCAGATATTGTTCGGGGGTAAGGTTGAGTTTGGCGTAGGCGGGAATAGTTAACCACTCTGCAAAGCTGGCATGTCCTTCTTCGCCAAGATGTCCTTGCAGGTTGGCAATCATTACGATATCAGTGAAATCCGCTTCGGGGCCGCTGTTACGTTGCAACTCTTCATGTTCTGCGGCCACCGTTACCATCTCGGGGGGGAATTGCCAGGCTTCAAGAATCATCTTGCCGATTTGGGGATGGAGTAATTTCAGTAGTTGATCCACAGTTTCTGTGTTTTCCAGTAACTCAGGAAAATCTTCCAGCTGGGTAAGGATGGGTAGTTTGCCGATGTCGTGCACCAGCCCCGCCAGCATGGCTTGCTCCGGGGGTAAGCGGGTGAATTTGCGTGCCAACACGTGACTGATGGCGGCGGTTTTAATAGTGTGTTGCCACGTTAACTTTAAGTGGACTTTAATGGCGGCTGGCACCCGCGCCTGAAAAAGCTGGCTCACTACCACACTCGCAATAATATTGCGGACCAAGGAGTTTCCCAGGCGTGCGATAGCGTTCTGGATGCTGGAAATCGTGCCGTTGCCACGGAACATAGCGCTATTGGCGACCTGCAGCAGGCGGGCCGACAATGCTGGATCAAGGGCCACAAGTTTTGCAAGCTGCGCCGCCGTGGTGGTGGGCGAGGCAGCGGCATCGCGCACTTTAATAGCGACTTCGGGCAGGGTGGGCAAGGTAATGCGTTTGTTGCGAATGCCGTCCATCAACATGGCAATGAACTTGCCTTCAGGATCTGGTTTTTTATTGTCACTGATGTCCATGTGTAGCCTTTACGATAACGCACGTGTGTGGTTGTCGGCAGACTTCAGGAATACTTTAGGGTACCTCTAAAAATTCAAGTTTCTGTCATTCCCGCGCAGGCGGGAATCCAGCGTTCGGACGCAGGTGACACTTTGTATGGTTTCTGGATTCCCGCCTGCGCGGGAGTGACGAGTTATTCAGGTGTATAAGGCAAGGGAATAAAAGTGAGCACGGCTCCTGTCACTGTGTGCAAGTGAATCTGACCCGCTGCTACGCTTTTAATGTCTACCACCGCCAATGCTTCATATTCCTCATGTGAACAGGGTTGGGCGGTGACGAGAGTGCCGATGCTTTGGGTGTTGGTCGCTCCCGGCATCCTGCCTCCTGCGACACTAGCACATCCCTGTGCGTCGTCTGTACTCGATGCGTACAGCGCATCACCCGGTTGGGGCGCCACGTCCGCTATAATTTTAGCCAGCATCATGCGACGCTTGAGCGTACCTAGATAGTGCATGCGCGCGACAATTTCCTGGCCGGTGTAACAGCCTTTTTTGAAGCTGATGCCGCCAATCATGTCGAGATTCGCCATTTGTGGCACAAAGGCATCGCGGGTGGCGGCGTACACTGTGGGGATGCCGGCGCGAATGTCGAGTAGATCCCACACGTTTGCACCCGCAGGTTGGGCGGACGTGCGCAAGGTGTTCCATAGGATTTGCACCGCAGCTGCGTCGCCGATGATGCCAAAGCGCGATACGTGGGCGTCTCTGTGCGGCAGGCGCAGCAGCGTCAATCCATTAATATGGATGACTTCATTGAGGTGGGTGGGGATGGCGCCCAGCGTGGCGCTCAGTGTCGCGGCGGCGTGTTCACCGGCATACCCGGCATACACCAGGGTATCGCTGGCATCGCTGAGCGTGACCTTGGCGCGCAGCACAAACATGCGCAAACGCTGCAAAGTGGCATCGAGGGCATCGCGCGGCAGGCTCAGATAATAAGTGTCATCACGCATAAAGATGCGCATGCAGGCCAGCATGCGCCCTTTGGGGCTGCAATAGGCGCTGATCTGACTATGTGTTGCAGATACGTCGCGGATGTCATTGGTAAGCTGGCCTTGCAGAAATGTGGCGGCGTCTGCGCCTTGCACCGCAATCAAGCCCAGGTGTGATACGTCAGCCAGGATATTGCCGCTATCCAGCGCCTGTAGTTCATCGACGGGTTGACCAAAGTCACGCACGCGGCCTGCCACGATTACGGCCCCAGTCTGTTGCAAAAAAGTGTTCCAGTTAGTATTCATGGGCGTGGTATAACCTGTTAGCGTTGGCACGAAAGTTTCATTATAACACTCGCAGGGCTATGGGCTGGCTCTAAAGTCAGATAAACTAAAGCATCGATGAATTATAAAATGAATAAAAAATCTCGCCCTATCTTCATGAATCTGCTGCAAATCCGCATGCCAGTGGTGGCGGTGGTGTCGTTTGCGCACCGTGTCAGTGGCGTGATGATGTGCGCGCTGATCCCGTTTTTAATTTACCTGCTTGATTTATCTTTGCGCAATGAACAGGGTTATGCGCAGGCGTTGGAGATTTTACGGCATCCTTTTGTCAAGTTTATGGCGGTGCTGATGGCGTGGGGGTTGGCGCATCACATGCTGGCGGGCATCCGTTTTTTGCTGATTGATGCCGACATCGGCGTTGAGCGCGACAGTGCGCGGCGCAGCGCATGGGTCATTAACGTCGGCGGATTGATTGTACCCATCATCGCCTTGCTGGTGCTGCTATGAGCTGGCGTGCCCACGGTTCGCGCGCCTGGTTGATGCAGCGCGTCAGCGCGGTGTATCTGCTGGTGTATATTGTTATGTTCGGCCTGTATCTGCTGCTGGATGCGCCGACGTCGTACCAGGCATGGCGGGAGTGGATGGGCTTGCCGTTTATTGCCGTCGCCACCAGTGTATTTTTTGCCGCGCTGTTGATGCACGCCTGGGTAGGATTGCGTGATGTGATTATGGATTACGTACACCCGCCAGTGCTGCGTTTCATATTGCTGGCATCTGTTGCCCTGGGATTGTTTGCTATGGGGTTGTGGGTATTGCGTGTTCTCATGCGCATGCCGCTACCGATTATAATTGGAATATCATGATAGCATCTAAGATAGCCACACGTAAATTTGACACCCTGGTGATTGGCGCAGGCGGTGGTGGTTTGCGCGCCGCCTTGCAACTGGCACAAGCCGATGCCAATGTCGCCGTGGTATCAAAAGTATTTCCTACCCGCTCGCACACCGTGGCCGCGCAAGGTGGTATGAATGCCGCGCTCGCCAACGTGCTACCTGACAGTTGGCATTGGCATATGTACGACACCGTGAAGGGCGGTGATTTTCTCGGTGACCAGGACGCCATTGAATACATGTGCCGCGCTGCGCCGCGTCTGGTGGTGGAGCTGGAACACATCGGCGTGCCGTTTTCGCGGCTGGATAATGGTAAAATTTATCAGCGTCCGTTTGGTGGGCAAAGCCAGAATTTTGGTGGCGAGCAAGCGGCACGCACGTGTGCGGCGGCAGACCGCACCGGCCACGCCATTCTTCATGCGCTGTACCAACAAAACATCCGCACCAAAACCCATTTTTTTGATGAATACTTTGCGATAGACCTGATCAAGGATGACGAAGGTTACATCTTCGGCGCGCTAGTGCTGGAAATTGAAACCGGCGAAGCGCTGATTATTCAAGCCAAGACCACGCTCATCGCCACGGGTGGCGCCGGGCAGTTATTCCGCACCAACACCAACGCGCGCATCAATACCGGTGACGGCATGGCGATGGCGCTGCGAGCCGGTATTCCATTGCAAGACATGGAATTTTTTCAATTCCACCCGACGGGCATCGCTGGCAAGGGTATGTTGATTTCAGAGGCGGTGCGTGGCGAAGGGGGTTATCTTGTAAATGGTAATGGCGAACGCTTCATGGAACGCTACGCGCCCAACGCCAAAGATTTAGCCAGTCGTGACGTGGTGAGCCGTGCGGTTGCCACGGAAATTCACGAAGGGCGCGGTTGTGGCCCCAACAAAGATCACATCCTGCTTAAGGTCGATCATCTCGGTGCGGATGTGATACGTAAACGCCTGCCCGGCATACGCGACATGGTGATGACGTTTCTGCACATCGACCCGATTGATGTGCCGATCCCGATCTTTCCCAC
>JANOOA010000020.1:0-2972 GCA_031421115.1 Gammaproteobacteria bacterium
GTCTCCATGGTTTGCAAAGGTGGCAGGGCGCGGATAAAACCGCCGGGGTGTTTGCTGCGCAACTGCCGGTCTTGCACCCATAATAAAATGGCTTGCACTGCTGCAATACTCAGCAGGCTATACGCGAGCACTGAAATCAGAATATGTGCCTGCAAACCCGGCAACGCCTTTTCAAGTAGCAGATGTTGTGAAGGAAACAGCATCTCCAGCGCGATGGACACCGCCGCCATGGGGAACACCATAATCCCCAGATTTTCAATTGGTTTGCTGAGCGCGGCCAGCAGCACCAATAGTGCGATAAGCCACGAAAACAGCGAAAAAGCATTGAAAAACCCTAGATTCAACCCCTGGCTGGTAAACAGGCTCTCTTGCAACTCAAAGGCATGCAGCAGCGTCGCCGTCATACCCAGCGCGATGAGTTGCCCCCGGCTGACTGGCGAGTGACCCCTTTTATACAGCGAAAAGGCCAGCAGAAAACCGGCTGCGCAATAAAGAGCGATGGCGATAAAACCGATAATGATCGTGTTCATGAGTCCTGAGTCGTGGTGAGTAAGCGGAATCATCGCACATCTGTGCCTTTGAGTGAAAGGGTCATTGCAGGGTGTTGGTGAGAAGATACCGGAAAAGGCTCATGTTCACGTTAAAATTGGCCGATGTAGTGATACTTGGGGATTTCCAGAGCTGTCAGGCATAGTAAGCCCAACAGGCTGTCAGGCGCCCGGATCTATTCGGAATAGAGCACATGAATTTGCGCGTGTTAGGAGCAAGCGGCGGGGTGGGGCAGGGGCTAAGAACCACTTCGCTGCTGATTGATCACGACATCTTGATTGATGCCGGCAGCGGCGTCGGTGAGTTGAGCCTGGATGAAATGCTCGAAATTCGCCATGTCTTCATCACCCATTCCCACCTCGACCACATCGCTTTTTTGCCGCTGTTGCTCGACAGCATCTTTGAGCGCATTCAACAGCCGCTGGTGGTGCATGGTCAGGCCCTCACGCTACGCGCCTTGCAGGAACATATTTTCAACTGGATTATCTGGCCCGACTTCGCCCGCTTGCCGCATCCTGACCAGCCGGTGCTGCGCTATGAAATTATGGTTCCCGGCGACATCTATACCTTGGCTGAGCGCACCCTGGAGATGATCCCCGTCAACCATGCCGTGCCCGGCGTGGGGTATCGTGCGGAATGCCCGACCGGTGCTGTCGCCATCAGTGGTGATACCACCAGCAACGACAGCTTTTGGGACGTGCTTAACGCGCGCGCGGGGCTGGATGCACTGATCGTCGAAGCCGCATTCCCCGACGAAAGCATCGCATTAAGCCAGATGGCCCGCCATTACTGCCCATCCTTGTTGGCGCAGGACATGGCGAAATTACGCCACGACCCCCTGATTTACATTACCCACAACAAACCCGGCAGCGAAGACCTGATCTTTGCCGAATGCCAGGCTGCCATGCCGGGGCGACGCTTGCATCCCTTGCGGGGCGGGGAGGTTATTCGGCTATAATAAGCCTGACTCTTTGCTATAGAAGTACACGTCATGTTCAATAATCTTACCGAGCGGCTCAATGGTGTCATCCAGCGCCTGCGCGGACAGGGTCGGCTTTCTGAAGACAATATCAAGGACACCCTGCGCGAAGTGCGCATGGCGCTACTGGAGGCTGATGTCGCACTGCCCGTGGTGCGGGACTTCATCGAGCGGGTGCGTGAGCGTGCCGTCGGCCAGGATGTCCTGCAAAGCCTCACGCCCGGCCAGGCGCTGGTCAAAGTGGTGCATGATGAATTGATCGCCATCATGGGTGGCGTCACCGATCTTGATCTGAATGTGCCACCGCCCGCCATTATCCTCATGGCCGGACTGCAAGGCTCCGGTAAAACCACCACCGTCGCCAAACTGGCGCGGCTGCTCAAAGAGCGCCGCAAAAAGAGTGTGCTGGTCGCCAGCTGTGACATCTACCGCCCCGCCGCGATTGATCAGCTTGAAACCCTCTCCAAAGAAGTCGGCGCAGTATTTTATCCCAGCACTACCACGCAAGATCCCGTGGCGATTGCCCAGGCTGCCGTTGATCACGCCCGTCGGCACATGATCGACGTGGTTATTATTGACACCGCTGGCCGTCTGCACATTGACGAACACATGATGGACGAAATCAAGCGTCTGCATGCTGCGCTACAACCCACAGAGACCCTGTTCGTGGTCGATAGCATGACCGGTCAGGACGCCATCAACACCGCCAAAGTGTTTAACGACTCCCTGCCCCTCACCGGCGTGGTGCTGACCAAGGCCGATGGCGATGCACGCGGCGGCGCAGCACTGTCGATTCGTCACATTACTGGCAAACCCATCAAATTCATCGGTATGGGTGAAAAAACTGCCGCCCTCGAGCCCTTTCATCCCGACCGCATCGCCTCGCGCATTCTGGGTATGGGCGATGTGCTGAGCCTGGTCGAGCAGGTGGAGCGCAGCATTGACCGCGTCGAAGCCGAAAAATTTGCCGGCAAGATGAAAAAAGGCAAAGGCTTCGACCTCGATGACTTCCGCAGCCAGATCCAGCAAATGCGTAAAATGGGCGGCATGGCCAGCATCATGGACAAAATGCCCGGCATGGCCAACATCCCGCAAAAGGTCAAAGACCAGGTGGGCGACAAGGACTTTGGCCGCATCGAAGCCATCATCAACTCCATGACCCCCCAGGAACGGCATTTCCCGGACGTCATCAAAGGCTCACGCAAACGCCGCATCGCCACCGGCTCCGGCGCCCAGGTGCAGGATGTCAATCGCCTGCTCAAGCAGTTTGATCAGATGCAGCGCGTCATGAAACAGGTCAGCAAAGGCGGTGGCATGGCCAAAATGCTGCGCGGCATGAAAGGAAAGCTGCCTTTTTAGGCGCCGCACCATTCCATGCAGAGAACCAATATATCCCCTCGCCCCGCTTGCGGGGAGAGGGTTAGGGAGAGGGGATTTAATTAAC
>JANOOA010000021.1:0-3342 GCA_031421115.1 Gammaproteobacteria bacterium
ATGTGCAGTTGTGGAAAACCTATGATGCAACATGCCTGGTTGAGGCCGGGGCAAAGTGTACCGAGCTTTTCATTGATGTAGGACTGGCAGATGAGTTTTATGAGGCGGGGGAATTATTGCCTGAGAATTTAATCGCGGCCTGTGAAAAATCCGGCCAGCCCATCAAGCTCAGGTTTCAGGAAGGTTATGATCATAGCTATCATTTCGTAGCCACTTTTATGGGTGAACACCTCAAATATCATCACAAGTATTTAACAAAGCGCTGAATCGAGGTTTTGCCCGCTACGCGGAGTATTTATCTCGCTGGATTCCCGCCTTCGCGGGAATGACGGCGCCAATTCAACACCGCTATTTTTTTATCTTGCCAGGCGCACCCACCTGGCGCATGGCGATAATCCCTGCCATGCACACCAGTAATGCCCCTGCCAACGTCAGCGCGTGTGGGCTTTCATCCCACAACAACCAGCCGATGATGGTGGCAAATACCACCGAGCTGTAAGTGAATGGGCCAATAAATGAGGCAGAGGCGAGTGCGTAACTGCGTGTTAGCAACAGTTGCCCTGCCGTGGCGAACATGCCGGATAAAATCATGAAACCCCACAGCGTGGGTTCAGGTGTTTGCCAACTCCATAACAGGGGTATGGCCGACACCAGTGTGCTGATGATGCAGAAGTAAAATACGATACGCGTGGTCGGTTCGGTTTCTGCCATGCGCCGGATGTTCGCCACGGCCAGGGCCGCCAGCGCGCCCGAGGCCAGGCCGATCAAGGCGGCGGGCGAGAACATTGCCATGCCCGGTTTTAAAATCAGGATAATGCCCATAAACCCCACCAGAATTGCCCACCACAGCGCGCGTGATACGGATTCTTTCAGCCAAAATAACGCCACAAAAGGCACGAACAGCGGCGCGGTAAAATTCAGTAGCACGGCTTCTGAGAGCGGCAGGCGATGAATCGCGTAGAAGAAGCAATACATGGCCGCCACGCCCGCCAGCGAGCGCATCAAGTGGGCATTAAAATGCTGGGTCGCCAACGCACGCACGCCGCCCCTCCATAACCACGGCAACAATACAATCAAACCAAAGAAATTACGGAAGAATACTGCCATTTCAGTGGGCAAATCGGCAGATATGATCTTGATGGTTGCGCCCATCGCCGCGAACATCAATGCTGCGGTGATGGCGAACAATGCGCCATGTAAGTGGTTTTCAGGGTACATGGCAGTGCTGGGTTATTCCGTCCATGAACGTATGCTCTTGTCAGGGTTATCGTCACATGCGCGGCAGACGTTAGAGACCTCTGAGAAACTCGATCAAACGGATGATGGCGAGGCGGAAATGGGCGAAAAAGCGGAGTGTACACGAAGTCTGTCGCTTCCCGCCCCCGCATTTTGAGCGCATTTCCAACGACGCCAGCGCCGTTTCAGCGAGTTTCTCAGAGGTCTCGTTAATGCTGGAAAGGTAACCATGAGAAGCTGCATCCCGCATCATCACACACCAGCACGTTGCCTTGGCGATGCCAGTCGCCGAGTACAGTGCGCCTTGCCGGTTTGCCATCTATCTTTATGTCGTGAACGGCCAGGCGGTGGGTGTGACCATGAATCAGGTGTAACACGCCGTGTTCACGCAAGGCGTTTTCTACGGCGCGCAGATTCACATCCATAATCTCCATGGATTTCTGGCTGGATTGTTCGCGGCTTTGGTTGCGATAATCCTGCGCCAGTGCGGCGCGTTGCTGGGGTGTCAGCGCGAGGATTTTTTGTTGCCATAGCGGATTGCGCACCTGGGCGCGAAAGCGCTGGTATTCGATATCATCTGTGCATAATACATCACCGTGCATGAGTAAGGTGGGTGTGCCATGCAGGTTAATGACGATGGGTTCGGCAATCAACTGGCAACCACTGGCCTTTGCAAAAGCATCGCCCAGCAGAAAGTCCCGATTACCGTGCATCACATAGACGGGAATACCGCTGTCTGTCAGGTTTTTTAATGCGTCAATGATGGGTTGATGAGCGGTAATGGCGGCGTCATCGCCAATCCATACTTCAAATAAATCACCCAGAATGTACAGCGCCTCTGCCTGACGCGCACGGGCGCGTAGAAACTCGATAAAGGTTGCGGTGATTTCAGGTCGTTCTGCACACAGGTGCAGGTCGGAGATGAATAGGGTGGTCATGAAACAATACCGCTCGTTTTAGCCGTTCGTGGTGAGCCTGTCGAACCATCCGCCACGCATCCAGGGCCCTTCGACAGGCTCAGTGCGAACGGGGGTGTAATATTGGGTCATCGCTAATATTAACAGCACGCTCGTTCGGCCTGAATTGGCGGGCATTTCACCGAGCCGTAGGAGCAGAATACGCAGCAGTCGCCCGGTTTGGGTCGCAGTAGCGTTTTGCATTGCACGCATTCGTAGAAGTACTGGCAGGCATCAGTGGGCATGGTTTCGCGCCGGGCGTTGCCACAGTGCGGACAGGTCAAGACCGATTCCAGGATTACTTCGGACATGACGTGCATCCTCGTGAGCGTTTTTCCGGTGCGGACGGAAGTTTTTTATGCTTCCGCCCGCTGCCCTGCAATACTATTTCGCCTTCGCGACAACCATGCTGGCTTTTTTGATCAACACCGTAGTTTTCGGTACATCCGAGGGGAAGGATCCACCTGAGCCAGTGGGTGTCGCACGGATCTTGTCGATCACGTCCATGCCTTCCACGACTTTGCCGAATACGGTATAGCCCCAGCCGCGTGCGGTGGGTGCGCTGAAGTTAAGAAAATCGTTGTCTACGGTGTTGATGAAGAATTGCGCGGTAGCGGAATGCGGGTCGTTGGTGCGCGCCATGGCAATGCTGCCGCGTACATTTTTCAGGCCATTGTCAGCTTCGTTGCTGACTGGCGCGCGTACTGATTTTTGCGCAAAGTCAGGCGTGAATCCGCCGCCTTGAGCCATGAAGTCTTTGATGACACGGTGGAAGATGGTGCCGTCATAAAAGCCATCCTGTACGTATTTGACGAAGTTATCGACGCTCTTGGGTGCTTTGGCGCGATCCAGTTCCAGCACGATATTGCCCATGCTGGTTTCCATCAGGATGCGCGGGTGGTCGCCAACCGTGTCAGTAGCAGTGCCAGCAGAGGCTTGCGCACCTATTGCCATCAGGGTGCCGAGTGTCAAAGACTTTAAAAGGTATTTCATGGTCATAATTTCCGTTAATTAGTGAGTGGCAACAAGTAAGTGTAAAGGAGGGGGCAGTAAAAAGCCAAGGCCGTGAATGAAATTGTTAGTATGCCAATGGGTGTGTAAGGTTCCTGCAGCAGGCGGGAGTGCTCTAATGCAGTTTTTGCTATGTGAA
>JANOOA010000022.1:0-4732 GCA_031421115.1 Gammaproteobacteria bacterium
TGCAGGATCTGGCTCTTGCTCAAGACCAGCTACACAGCCGTAATCCTCATGTACAACTTGATTTCGGCGCGATTGCCAAAGGTTATGCTGTGGATCTGGCCATTGAGAAATTACGCACACTAGGCATCCACAACGCGATCATCAATGCCGGCGGCAATTTACGCGCTATCGGCAAACACGGTGATCGTCCGTGGCGCATTGGCATACGCAATCCACGCGGAGCGGGGGTGCTGGCTTCTATCGAAGCACGCGGTGATGAAAGCATGTTGACGTCGGGTGATTATGAACGTTTTTTTGAATATCAGGGCAAACGCTACCATCATATTATTGATCCGCGTACGGGCTATCCGGCCAGAGGGTTCACCTCGGTCACGGTGATCTATCCTGATGCTGCCACAGCAGATGCCGCCTCCACCGCACTATTTGTCGCCGGGTCACAGCGCTGGCGTGACATTGCGAAAAAAATGGGTATTCAATACATTATGATAGTGGACGATACAGGACATGTCACCATGACACCGGCCATGGCAGAACGGGTACGCTTTGAATTAAATCCGGCGCCCAATGTTAATATCGTTGCATTGCCATGACACGCGCCGACATGATTGTGGTGATACTCGCAGTGGCTTTACTGCCGTTTCTGTATATAACCTATTGGGGGCCGTCACAACAGGGCGACGCGTTACATGTCATGGTGGATGGCAAAGAAACCATGGCAGTATCGCTGCACGAAGATAAACACATTACAGTGCAGGGGTCACTGGGCAACAGTGTGATTGACGTTCACGAAGGCAAGGCGCGTTTTGTCAGTTCACCGTGTCGCGGTAAACAGTGTGTGCATACCGGGTGGCTGGGTCAAGGCGGTGAATTTGCGGCGTGCCTGCCGAACCGGGTGAGCATTGCGGTGATTGCGGAGGAACAGCGTTATGACAGCATTGTTTTTTAAGAGCACCCGCGAAGATCACCGCATTGCCTGGCTTGCGGCGCTGGCGATTACGCTGCATATTGTAGAAAGCGCCTTGCCCAGCCCGATCCCCGGCGTTAAACCCGGCCTGGCGACTATTATTACGATCATCGCGCTGATTCAATTTGGCTGGTCGACAGCAGCCTGGGTCAATCTGCTACGCGTACTGGTGGGCAGTGTATTGGTCGGCAGCTTTCTGTCACCCACGTTTATTTTGAGCCTCGTCGGCGCGTTATCCAGCATTCTGGTATTGCGTCTGGCAAGCTGGCTACCGGGTCGCGGCTTTGGGCCTATCGGTTATAGTGTGCTGGCGGCGCTGGCACATATGGCGGGGCAATTTTACACTGCGTACCTGCTGTTTATCCCCCACGCTGCGCTATTTCACTTACTGCCGGTGCTAATGACAGCAGCAGTGGTTTTTGGTATAATTAGCGGGTTTCTTGCACACCTGATTTTAGATCGACTTTCGGTGCGTTAACTGCATGACTGCTGCTGCGCCATCAATCACCTCGGCAATCCCCTCAGCGATAACCTCTGCCGACCGCTTGGGTCTGACGTTGTTTTTTGCAGTTGTGGTGCATGCCTTGATCATTCTTGGCATTACCTTTATCGCACCCGATGAAAAGCCGGCAGACGATTCACCCACCCTCGAAATTATTCTAGCCACCAACCCTAATACCAAAAAAATCATTAATCCGGACTTTCTGGCACAAGCGCATCAGGAAGGCGGTGGCAATCAGGAAACCCGACACCGGCCTGCTGCACCCCCAGCGATATCAACAACACCCAGCCCGCTGGCGGGTAATGGGCCGACCAACACATCCACAGGCACCGCTAAACCGGTCGCCGCCCCTGCGCTCACGCCAATAACCACCACGCGTAATTCACAGCAACAAGGCACGCCCGAGATCGCGCCCTCTTCAATACCGACAGAAGCACCGTCTGCGGCTGACATGATGATGCGCAGCCGCGAAATTGCCAGGCTCAGTGCTGAATTGAGCAGCTCAATGCAAGCGTATGCACGTCGGCCAAAGCACCGTTACATCGCGGCGCGCACAGCGGAATTCCGCGATGCGGCCTATATGGCTGCCTGGCAGACCAAGATTGAAATGATCGGCAATCTCAACTATCCCGAAGAGGCGCGCCGCCGCAATATATCCGGCAATTTGCGCCTGGATGTGGCAATTAATGCCGATGGCAGCGTTAACGACATTAGTGTGATTCGCTCGTCTGGACACAAGTTACTCGACGATGCGGCGATACGTATCGTGCGCCTGGCCGCACCTTTTGGCCAAATGCCCCTGGAAATGCGCAAGGAAACCGATATTCTGCATATTATCCGCACCTGGCAATTTCTTGATAAGGATGGGCTGGTGACTGGACAATAGCAGGCGATACCCCCTTGCTACTGAGCACCCTTGTGCATGATACTATCCCCATGAACGCAACCCTCTCACTGACCAATCAGTTTCTCATTGCCATGCCCTCTTTGGCAGATCCCAACTTTTCCCAAAGCGTCACCTATATCTGTGAACACAATCAGGACGGCGCGCTGGGCATTGTCATCAATCATCCCCTGGATATTCAGCTCAGCGAAGTATTGCAACATATGAATATCGAAGCGCAAACACCTGCCATCCTCAATCGGCCGGTGTTTCTCGGCGGGCCGCTGCAACGTGAGCGAGGTTTTGTCATTCACTCACCCATCGGCGAGTGGGACAGCGTGCTGAAAATAGCGGACATTGGCATTGCCAGTTCGCGTGACATTCTGGAAGCTATCGCGCGGGGCGCTGGGCCAAAACATACTTTGATCGCGCTGGGCTATGCAGCATGGGGGCCAGGACAGCTTGAGAAAGAGTTGGCCAGCAACGACTGGCTGAATGGGCCCGCCAGTGCCAGTGTATTGTTTGATTTACCCGTTGACCTGCCCTTTAATCTATTACGTGAACAACGCTGGCATGCCGCAGCGGCATTAACCGGTGTGGATTTAAACAGGCTGTCAAACGATGTTGGTCATGCATGACAGCCCTGCGTCCGCGCACATTTCTTGGCTTCGACTTTGGCATGAAACGCATCGGCATCGCCGCTGGTCAGGATTTAACAGCAACCACCACTGCACTCGAAGCCGTGCGTGTAAACGATGCAATACCTGACTGGGTCGGCATCACACGTCTGGTGAATAGCTGGAAGCCGGATGCGCTGGTGGTGGGTGTGCCGTTTAATCTGGATGGCACGGAACACGATATGACACATGCCGCACGTGATTTTGGCATACAATTGCAACAGCGTTACGCTGTGCCAGTACATCTTATCGACGAACGATTATCATCACTGGCAGCGGAGCAGATTTTAGCAGCAAGCGGTAAAAAGCGGCCAAAATCGCACACCCAGGCCAGCAAACAGCAGGTTGACAGTGTGGCTGCACAAGTCATTCTTGAAACATGGTTCGCTGAACAACGTGTCACACACAGGTAACACAATGACCCCACTTACTGATGTCGAGCGACTACTCACTACTGATATAGACAAACTCATCGTCACCATGGCGCTGAATATAAAAGCGCGACTGGATGCGCATCACGTCAAAGACCCGGCGATGGTAGGCATACACAGCGGTGGCGTGTGGATTGCACAACGACTGCATGCCCTGCTCGGCTTGCAGCAACCTTTGGGTAGCCTGGATATTTCATTTTACCGCGATGACTTCGTGCGCATCGGCATCAATCCGCAGGTGAAGCCCTCACACCTGCCTTTCAATGTTGATGACCACCACATCATCCTGGTGGACGATGTGCTTTACACCGGCCGCACGATTCGCGCGGCATTCAATGAAATTTTTGACTATGGCCGCCCCGCCGCTATTACACTCGTCGCACTGATTGATCGCAACGGGCGTGAATTACCCATTCAGGCAGATATCGTCGGACAACATGTGGATTTACCACCTGACACCCATATTAAATTAACCGGCCCGGAACCTTTGGCGCTACGATTAAAGAACTCTATAAGCTCAATAAAATATGAAAAACTATAATATACAATTTGATAAAAATGGCCGCCTGCGGCACTTCCTCACTATCGAAGGATTAAAGCGCCAGCTTCTGGTAGACATACTTGATACCGCTGAATCGTTTTCTGGCGTCACGGCGCAGAGCATTAAAAAAGTACCGTTATTACGCGGAAAAACCGTAGTTAATTTATTTTTTGAACCCAGCACCCGCACCCGCACCACTTTTGAACTGGCGGCCAAACGCCTCTCCGCCGATGTGCTCAACATCAACGTCACAGCCTCCGCCACCACCAAGGGCGAAACCCTGCTTGATACCCTGCACAACCTGCAAGCCATGCACTGCGACATGTTCGTGGTGCGCCATGATCGTGGCGGTGCCGCGCATTTTATTGCCCAGCATGTAGCGCCCCATATCAGCGTTATTAATGCCGGCGATGGCCGCCATGCACACCCCACCCAGGCGATGCTGGATATGTTCACCATTCGCCGTCACAAAAAAGAATTTGCAAAACTCAATATAGCGATTGTCGGCGATATTCTGCATTCACGCGTGGCACGCTCGCAGATTCATGCACTGACCACACTGGGGGTGAACGAAGTGCGGGTTATCGGCCCGGAAACACTGATCCCCTGCGAAGTAGAAACCCTCGGCGTGCATGTGTACCATGATTTGCGCGAAGGCCTGCGCGATGTGGATGTGATCATTATGCTGCGTCTGCAACATGAGCGCATGAAGGGCGCGTTACTGCCCAGCGAAC
>JANOOA010000023.1:0-2566 GCA_031421115.1 Gammaproteobacteria bacterium
TATTTTTCCAATGATAAAATCTCGGCGATAAAAAAAGGGGCTTGAAAGCCCCTTTTTTTAGTGTTGCCGCTGTTTTTTAATCTTTCTCGATATGAGTCGCTATCCCGGTACCATCTTGCATGTAATAATGTATTTTCAACCTATTATTCATCTGAATGCTGCCAAGATTCCTCAACCCATCATTAAACAGGGTGAGATTGTTGACAGTCACAGTCACAGCATTAAGGGTTACCGTCTTCTTGGTCAGATCAATGTTAGTGACCACCCCTTTAATCTCACTGGTGCCCTCCCGACGGAAAGAAATCTTCTTCGCAATAAGCACCCCACTACTAAACGTGCCTTCCACTTCGACCTTTGCGTTATCAGCGAGCAAAGTATCGTTGTCATATAATGTTTGGGGTGTGACCTGCACGGTTTGGCCATTCACCGTGAACGGGTTCGCTTTCGCAGTAAAGCCGACGATCAATCCCTCGATCTGAACCTCCTGCCCTTCTGCGCCGCCTGCGGTGCAGCTATCATCAAGTTTGATCTCAGTGGGAAACAGCGGGCTGCCGGGTACTACGCTGCCCAGATCGACCTTAACCTCGACACACGCGTCATTGCCTAATCCGACAGGAGTACCGCTGTAAGTTACGGCAACGGTGCCGATGTTAAATTGTGATCCACTGAAACTGCTGACAATACCCTTGATCTCGAAATCCGAAACCGACGAATCTTTCAGATCAATGCGTGTCGCCTGAATATTACCGTTGACGCCTATCAAGCCGCTAACCTCGACCACTTGGCCATTGGCAAGCGGATTTTGGCCTGGAAGCCCCGTAAGCCCGCCATCAAACACCGTCAGACGGGTCACCGTAACCGTTCTGCCCAGCACCGTGAAAGCATTACCCGCAAGACCACTCACCGGCCCCCGCACATCATTGGAATACACAATTCTCCGTGCGGTGTAATTTGTGCCGCTGCTGTCCTTCTCCCACTCGATTTTCACTACCATCCCGGTGTGCAGCTCACTTTCAGGCCGTTGCGGGTTATCCTCAATTTCAATTTCCGCCCCCGTGGTATGGAACTCGACGCCATTGACGAACACGCTGCCAAAACCCGTGATCGGCCCCTGGCTAATGCCTGTGCCGCCAATGCCACCGCCTGCGACGTCCGAACCGCCACCACAAGAAGCCATGGCCAACAGCGCCACAAATGCAAACAGCCCCTTCGTGAATGTATTCATGATGGACCCTCTTTATCAGCGTCAAAATCTTCTTCAAAATAGTAAACACCGACGCCGACACGCTTGCGTCCGGCGCCTTTTACAGCGGGATTAATGTCCCGGTCGTGCGCGGAAAAGTGCGTGTCCAGTTTTTCCAGCAACGCTTGCGAGTCACAGGCGGCCTGTGCATGCAATGCAGCCAATACGTCTGCGGGCAAATTGTCATAAATCACCTTGCGCTGAAACAATTGCGCGCCCGCTGGGCAAATCAGATTATGATCAAGGGTGTTGAGCAGAAACTTCACATCGGTGCCGAGAATTTCCAGCTTGGCAAGGTCATCGGTACGGGGAAGATAGGCACGCGCCAACAGGCGCACGCAGTCATCTGGCAGGATTTCAACAGCACCGACGTTACGCAGCTCATCCAAGACGGCACGCGCGGGGACATCGCGGCTGAATGACTTCACCAGCTCGGCAAATTCACCATCCAGGCGCAGGTCGGCAGGCTCACCTGCAGGGGTATGGAAGCGCGGGTCACGTAACCAGCCGGTAATCACGCTGGCGGCACGGTTATACTGCTGCGCAACCGCCGCTTCATGAGGGCGGGTAATCTCTTGTAAGCGCGCAATTTCCTTGCGCGACAAGCCGGTAATGACTGCGGCGCGAGACGCCGAAGGCTTTTTGCCCGCCAGGCCAAACTCGCGCATTGCAACGTCGGCGTACACCCAGCGTACGGTTTCTTCAAGAACGCCACACGGCAAACCGTTACGCAGCATGATACGCACCAAGGGGCGCAGCAAGCGCGTCACGGCAGAAACTAAAGCAGTAGAGAGTTTCTCAGGCATGTATGGGATTATATTCCCAATAGTCGGCAGATGTCAAGAGTGGTGCTACGGCAGCCAAGGGGCGGCCAGGTCTTTGGCGGTGCATCCTATTGTTAATATTAGAGATATTTGTAATTTCCAAACTTACCCTTCCCACACGGTAACCCTATGACTATGACGCTGATTTAAATAAGGCCGGATCAAGATGGTGACGATGGAGTAGTTTGTAAAATTCGGTGCGGTTACGTTTCGCCAGCCGCGCCGCCTGGGTGACATTTCCGTTAGTAATTTGCAGGAGTTGCGCCAGATATTCCCGTTCGAAACGACCTTTGGCCTCCACCAGCGAGGGGATATCCGAAGACTTTTCACGCAATGCTTTCTGCACGAGCTTGGCCGGAATAATCGGTGAAGTCGACAGGGCGACCATCTGTTCGACCACATTCAAAAGCTGCCGGACATTACCCGGCCAAGGTGCGGTGACAAGTAATTCCATGGCTTCAGAAGAGAAACCTTCAAGATTTTTTTTGTTTTTATCTGC
>JANOOA010000024.1:0-4819 GCA_031421115.1 Gammaproteobacteria bacterium
ACCTAAATAAGCCCTGAAACGCTCCCGTCCCCAAGCAATGTTGGCTGGGTTACACACGGGGGCAAACGCAGAAACGGAAACATACATCCCGGGATTTCTGAGCGCGCATATCAGCGCGCCATGCCCACCCATGGAGTGCCCGCTAATCGACTTCAGACCTGGAATTAAAGGCAGATTGGCTTCGAGCAAAGCGGGTAATTCTTTAGTCACGTAATCATACATATGGTAATGCGTAGACCACGGCGCCACTGTCGCATTGACATAATAGCCGGCACCTTGCCCAATGTCATCGCGGCTTTCGTCATCAGGAACGCTGGCGCCACGCGGGCTGGTGTCAGGAAAAATCAGGGCCATGCCTAGTTCGGCAGCATAGCGTTGCGCCCCGGCTTTGACACGGGCATTGTCATCGGTACAGGTCAAGCCCGACAGCCAATAGAGCGCGGGTACTTTTTCTGTTTGTGCTTTGGGTGGCAAATAAACTGAAAATGTCATCTCACACTGGCAGGCGTCAGACACATGCGTATATCGATTGAGATAACCACCAAACTCTTTAATGCTTTCAATGCGAACCATTCATACATCCTTTCTTCTGATAAACAGATCACTTACGCAACATGCCCTGCAAATGTTTCCATATATTATCCAGCACTTTCATTTGGGCAGCGGCGGTGGGATGCAAGCCATCCTGTTGCATCAACGCTGCATCGGTAGCAACACCTTCGAGCAGAAACGGCACCAGCGGCACGCGGTGGCGTGCCGCCAGATCAACATACACCTGATGGAACTTCCTGGTGTAACTGGAGCCATAGTTAGGGGGCAAATACATGCCCGCCAGCAACACCTGGACATTACGGTGGCGGCTTTGTGTGATAATGGCGTCAAGATTGGTCTGCATTTCGCCCAGCAACAGGCCGCGTAGCCCGTCATTGGCGCCCAATTCAACAATGGCAATGGCCGGATTATGGTTTTTAAGCGCCTGCGCTACCCGCGCCAGACCGCCCCGGGTGGTTTCGCCACTGATGCTGGCGTTAACCACCCGGTAGCGATAGCCGCGTTCGGTGAGACGTTGTTGCAGCAAATGTACCCATCCGGCGTTTTGCTCTATGCCATAGGCGGCGCTTAAACTGTCGCCCAGCACCATAATGGTGGGTGTAGGCGCAATTGCAGCGTAGCTCGCTACGGGCATTAGCAGAAACAAAAATAATAGGACTTTTTTCAACATGACGCTTTCAACATGACAGAGGGTTCCATGCACCCGATTATACGCACTGAGCAGTTAGCTAAACGGGTGACCAGTGCAGAATCGCCCTCGCCTGATTCACCCGCAAATGGTGAGTTAGTATTATTACACGACATTAATCTTACCATTGCGCGCGGCGCGGCGGTGGCGATTGTCGGCGCATCGGGGTCGGGTAAATCTACTCTGCTGGGTCTGTTGGCGGGGCTGGATACCCCCAGTCAGGGACGGGTGTGGATTGACGACACTGATCTATTTGCGCTCGATGAAGACGGTCGCGCCCGTTTGCGTGGAGCGATGATCGGTTTCGTGTTTCAGTCCTTTCAATTATTACCGAACCTTACCGCACTGGAAAACGTGATGCTGCCCCTGGAGCTGGCGGGACGGCGCGATGCCCGCGAGGTAGCGCACGCAGTGCTGGTGCGCGTTGGCCTGGAGCCGCGCGTTCATCATTACCCCAAACAACTTTCCGGTGGCGAACAACAGCGTGTGGCAATTGCGCGCGCCTTTGCCCCGCAACCCAAATTGCTGTTTGCCGATGAACCCACTGGCAATCTTGATCGCGCCACGGGTACGCGCATTGCCGATCTGCTGTTTGAACTCAACCGAGAACAACACACCACATTGATTCTGGTAACGCACGACGAAACACTGGCGCGGCGCTGCAACCAGCGCCTGGAAATCGAGGATGGCCGCCTGTCACTGACAGAGCCCCGCGCAGAGGCCGCTCCCGGCATCCGACCGCCATGGATGGCGGAAGTGTCGAAAATGCAGGAGCATTTTTGCGACCTGCCTCCCACGGCACTTGCGCCGGGCAGGATGCCCAAGTGCAGCGAGCGCGGGGATGCGCAAGAGCAGCCACATCCAAGTGCATCGCAGACTAACGCATGAAGCGTAGCTTTGCATTGGCAATGCGCATGCTGCGCCGTGACTGGCAGGCCGGTGAGTTGCGCGTGCTCGCTGCCGCGCTGATTGTCGCCGTTACCAGCATCACTGCCGTGGGATTTTTTACTGACCGCATCCACCAGGCGCTGCACCACCAAGCCAATGAACTGCTGGGCGCGGATCTGTTGATCGCGTCCGATCAACCAGTCGCTGCCAACGTGCGCGACCTGGCGCGCCAGCACGGTCTGCACAACACCGAAACACTGGACTTCCGCAGTATGGTGGTAGCAGGCGACAACACTCGCCTGGCAGAAATTAAAGCCGTCAGTGACGACTATCCGTTGCGCGGCACACTACGTACGGCACCACAACGCTTCGCCCCCGATGCACCTGCCGCTGGCATTCCCGCGCCTGGCACCGTGTGGCTTGATGCCGCACTGCTCGCCCCATTAAATCTCAACGTCGGGGATGCCATCACGCTAGGTGAAGCGCAACTCACGGTCGCCGCAGTACTCACCCACGAACCGGCGCGCGGTGGAGACTTGTTCAGTATCGCGCCACGTTTAATGCTCAACAACGCCGATGTGCCACGCACCCAATTAGTCCAGCCCGCCAGCCGTGTACGCTACCACTTGCTGGTGGCAAGTGATAATGCACAGCGCATCAGCGCCTATCGCGCCGCCATCACACCGCTGCTGAAAACCGGCGAGCGCATCGAAGGCATCGAAGATGCGCGCCCTGAGTTACGCTCGGCACTGACGCGCGCCAGGAGCTTTCTCGGCCTCGCCGCGCTGGTGAGTGTGATGCTGGCCAGCGTCGCCATCGCTACCGCCACACGCCGCTTTGTGCTGCGGCATCTCGACAACTGCGCCATGATGCGCTGCCTGGGCGCAGTGCAGCGCGACATCACGCGTCTCTATGTATATCAGATTATCGTGCTTGGTTTGACTGCCAGTCTGCTCGGCTGTGTGCTGGGTTATGCCGCGCAGGGCGTGCTGGTGAATGTACTGGGCAGCATGGTGTCTGCCGAACTTCCGCCACCTTCCTTATGGCCTGTAGTGTCCGGCCTGCTCACTGGCATGATTACCCTGCTCGGTTTTTCCCTGCCCCCGCTACTGCAACTCAAATCGGTATCACCGCTGCGCGTGCTACGGCGCGACATTGGTGCGCCGCAAACATCCGCCGTGCAGGGAAGCACAAGTGCTGCGGGCGCAGGAAGCGCAAGAGCAGCCAGCCTCACAGCGTATGGTGCCGGCATCACTGCACTGGCCGCGTTGATACTATGGCAAGCCGGTGAGATTAAACTCGGTTTATACATGCTGGGAGGCACGACAATCACACTGCTGGCGCTCGGCGCCTTTACTGTGCTACTCATGCGCGGCCTCAAGTTGCTACACCGCCATCACAACGGGCATAGCAGTGTAGCCTGGCGCTTTGGCATGGCCAACATCACGCGCCGCGCCCAGGGCAGCATAGTGCAAGTAGTCGGCTTCGGCATTGGCATCATGGCGCTGCTGCTGCTCACACTGGTGCGCGGTGACCTGCTCGACGACTGGCAAAAAAGCCTGCCTGCTGATGCGCCGAATCGCTTCCTCATCAACATTCAGCCAGATCAAGTCGCGCCCATACGCAGTTTTCTTGCAAACACCCCAGAGGTGGAAAAGCACGGCGAGCCAGTGCTGTTCCCCATGATTCGTGGCCGCCTCAGCGGTGTTAACGACAAATCCATCACACCTGAAAATTACACCGACGAACGCGCGCAACGTCTGGTCGCGCGCGAATTTAATTTATCGTGGGCGGCTGATATGCAAGCCGATAATAAAATTGTTGCGGGGTCATGGTGGAAAGAAACTGACTCAGACAAACACGTCATCTCCGTCGAAGAAGGCCTCGCCACCACCCTCGGGCTGAAGCTGGGTGACAGCATGCAGTTTTCCATCGCTGGCAGCGAATTCAGCGCCACCATCACCAGCCTGCGCAAAGTGGAATGGGATTCCATGCACCCCAACTTCTTCGTGCTCGCCCCGCCCGGCGCGTTTGACACCTATCCCGCCAGCTTCATGACCAGCCTCTATGTGCCCCTTGATAAACCCGACATAATGAACACCCTCGTCAAAACCTTTCCCAACGTCACCATCATCGACATTGCCGCCATCATGGCGCAAATCCGCCAGATCATGGAACGCGTCACCCTCGCCGTGGAATACGTATTCATGTTTACGCTGCTCGCCGGTCTGCTGGTTCTCTACGCCGCCATCCAGTCTACCCTCGACGAACGCATCCACGAAAGCGCCATCCTGCGCACCCTCGGCGCGCGACGCGGCCAACTCCTCACCGGCCTGTTCGCCGAATTCGCCACCCTCGGCCTGCTCGCCGGCCTCGTCGCCGCCTGCGCCGCCACCCTGCTCGGTTACGTACTCGCCACCCAACTATTCCACTTGCCCTACACCTTCAACCCTTGGCTATGGATCATCGGCGTGGCCGGCGGCACCCTCGGCGTCGGCCTGGCCGGACTACTCGGCACCCTGTTCATCCTGCGCCAACCGCCGTTACAGACATTGCGCAATGCCTGACGACTCGACAAAGCAAAGAACTCCAATGGGGTCACGTCTTGATTTTTTACAATTTTTGATGTCGCGCCAAAAATTCAAAAAAAAAGAGGTGACCCCACCAGATGCGACAAAAAAACCCGTTAGC
>JANOOA010000025.1:0-1768 GCA_031421115.1 Gammaproteobacteria bacterium
ATGGATTCTATAAAGAATTTACGCAACATTGCAATTATTGCTCACGTTGATCATGGCAAAACCACCCTGGTGGACAAGCTGCTGCAACAATCTGGCACCTTTAGCGAACGCACCGTCGTTACTGAGCGCATGATGGACTCCAATGATCTGGAGCGTGAGCGCGGCATCACTATTCTGGCCAAAAACACCGCGATTCGTTGGCGCGATTACCGCATTAATATTGTAGACACACCGGGTCATGCGGACTTTGGCGGTGAGGTAGAGCGCGTATTGTCGATGGTCGATTGCGTACTGCTGCTGGTGGACGCCGTGGACGGCCCCATGCCGCAGACGCGCTTTGTTACACAGAAAGCGTTCGCCTGTGGTTTGCGTCCTATCGTGGTTATTAATAAAGTGGATCGTCCCGGTGCTCGCCCTGACTGGGCGCTGGATCAAACCTTTGATTTATTTGATCGTTTGGGTGCCACTGACGAACAGCTCGACTTTCCGGTGATTTACACCTCTGCCCTGCACGGCTATGCCGGTACCACTGCTGATGTGCGCTCTGGCGACATGACTCCATTACTTGAGGCAATCGTGCAGTACGTTTCCCCGCCGCAGGTTGATCCCGATGGGCCGTTTCAGATGCAGGTGAGTTCTATCGCGTATTCCAGCTATGTGGGCGCCATCGGCACCGGGCGTATTGCGCGTGGCCGCATCAAGAGTAATTCCCAGGTAGTGATCGTGGGTCGTGACGGCAAGCGCCGTAATGCGCGCATGTTGCAGATATTTGGCTTTTTGGGTCTGGAGCGTGTCGAAATTCCCGACGCACAAGCGGGTGACATTATTGCCTTTACCGGCGTTGATGAGCTGGGCATTTCCGATACACTGTGTGATCCCGCCGTTGTAGAGCCGCTACCGTTGTTGGCCGTTGATGAGCCGACCGTGAGTATGACTTTCCAGGTGAACACCTCACCGTTTGCCGGTAGAGAAGGCAAGTATGTTACCAGCCGCCAGATTCGTGAACGCTTGCAGAGAGAATTGATTCATAACGTGGCGTTGCGCGTTGAGGATACTGAAGACCCCGACAAGTTCAAGGTGTCAGGCCGTGGCGAATTGCATTTGTCGATCCTCATCGAAAACATGCGTCGTGAAGGCTATGAATTAGCCGTGTCGCGTCCGCAGGTAATCGTCAAGGAAATTAACGGCGAGCAGTGCGAGCCGTATGAAATGCTCACCGTCGATGTGGAAGACCAGAATCAGGGTTCCGTCATGGAGCAGTTGGGTATGCGTAAAGGCGATCTGCTGGACATGGTGACTGATGGCAAAGGCCGTGTGCGCCTCGACTACCGTATTCCGGCGCGTGGCTTGATCGGGTTTCATACCGAATTCATGACCATGACCTCTGGCACCGGCTTGATGCATCATGTGTTTGATGCCTATGGGCCGTTCAAAAAAGGTGGGATTGGCGCGCGCATCAATGGCGTGTTAATTTCCAATGGCACCGGCTTGAGCGTTGGCTTTGGTCTGTTCAACTTGCAGGAACGTGGCAAGCTGTTTATTGGCCCCGGCGAAGAGCTTTACGAAGGTATGGTGATTGGTATTCACTCGCGTGATAATGATCTGGTGGTCAATCCGCTCAAAGCCAAGCAGCTCACCAATATGCGTGCCTCGGGTTCGGATGAAAACATTATCCTCGTCCCGCCGATTCGCATGTCGCTGGAGCAGGCGCTGGAATTTATTGAAGATGACGAGCTGGTGGAAGTAACCCCAGCCAGCATCCGGGTGC
>JANOOA010000026.1:0-5868 GCA_031421115.1 Gammaproteobacteria bacterium
TCCAGCTTGTCGGGCGTATTACGCTTGCTTTTCATGGTGGTGTAGAAGTGGCCGGTGTCGGCGCTGGAAATAAGTTTGATTTTTTCACGCATGATAGTGTCCCCTTATGCCTTTTCGCCACGGCTGCGCATGTCTGCCAGCACAACATCAATTCCGACCTTGTCGATCATGCGCATACCTTGTGCGGTCAGGCGCAGGCGAACCCAGCGGTTTTGGCTTTCCACCCAGAAGCGGTGGCTGTGCAGATTCGGCAAAAAGCGGCGCCGGGTTCTGTTGTTGGCGTGGGATACATTGTTCCCGGTGATGGGGCGCTTGCCCGTGACTTGACATACTCTGGCCATGATTTCTCTCCAAACAAATTCGATCCCGCCCCTCTGGCAATAGTAAGGGAACGGCTAAACCACAATTTATAACATATTTGGCAACTTTGCACAATAAAAAAGAGCTTTCACAGCAAGGTTCCCTTATTAAAGATCTAACGGAGGATAGCCATCACAAAAATTTCATCTTGCGGCATAGTCCCTGCCAAATCAAAAAATAAGGGCTCTATATGGTTCATAGTGGGTAATGCGATAATCCCGCCATGAACAGCACAACATTATTCAGCCTGCCCCTTGGCCTGCAATCGCATTTGCGTGCCCACCCAGCGTTGTGCAGCAACACAACTCTTCTCTAATGCGCCACACCCTTATCCCGCTCAATCATCGCATACGCCGAATGATTGTGTATGGATTCGAAGTTTTCTGCTTCCACTTTGTACGTCGTAATGCGCGCATCAATGTTGAGGCGTGCCGCAACATCGCGCACGATGTCTTCAACAAATTTTGGATTTTCGTAGGCACGCTCAGTTACGTATTTTTCATCGGGGCGTTTGAGAATGCCATACAGTTCGCATGACGCTTCTTTTTCCACAATGTCGATGATTTCTTCAATCCACACAAAGCCGTGCGTATGCACTTTCACGGTGACGTGCGAGCGTTGATTGTGCGCGCCGTATTTGGAAATTTCCTTGGAGCACGGGCACAGACTGGTCACCGGCACCACTACTTTGATAGACGTAATGGTCTTGCCGCCGGTGATTTCACCAATCAGTGTTACGTTGTAGTCCATAAGGCTTTGCACGCCAGACACTGGCGCGGTCTTGTTGACGAAATATGGAAAACTCATTTCAATGTAGCCAGATTCGGCTTGCAACAGCGTTGCCATTTCCGACAGCATATCCTTAAATGAATTAACGCTGATTTCACGTTCGTGCGTATTTAAAATTTCCACGAAGCGTGACATGTGTGTGCCCTTGAAATTATGTGGCAAGTGTACATACATGTTGAAATTGGCGATGGTGTGCTGTTCACCGCTGCTGCGATCTTTCACGCGCACCGGGTGACGTATGTCTTTAATGCCCACCTTGTTGATAGCGATTTGCCGGGTGTCTACGCTGTTTTGCACGTCAGCAATAGCGGCAATAGCAGTTTTGGTTACGGTGCTCATGATGATGCCTCAGTGTAGCGCACGCTGGCGCGTTCAGTTTCCCAGATGGTGATGGCGCTGACTTTCAGCGTACCGCTGTTCAATCGGCTGGACAGCGTTCGATAAAAATAAGCTGCGATATTTTCAGCAGTGGGGTTGAGCGTGTCGAAAGGCGAAATTTCATTCAGGTATTGATGATCCAGTTCCCCTGCCACGTCCCGCGCGGCGTGCTTTATGGTTTTAAAGTCCATGCCCATGCCGATGTTGTCGAGCGCCGTGGCTTGCACCTCGACTTCCAGCTTCCAGTTATGGCCGTGCATGCGGCTGCACTCACCAGGATAATCGCGCAAAGTGTGAGCGGCAGCAAAATCAGTGGCAATTTTCAGCGTGTAACGTGGGTTGCTCATAATATAATTCTTGACTAGTTTAGTAGGACTTTACCCGGATCGGGGTGGTTTGGCAAGTTGCAGCCTGAAAATAATTATTAATTGTTCTGACGATGCTGCTCACGTCCAGACCACACTCGGCCAGCAATTGATCGCGGGAGCCGTGTTCTGTGAAGTTGTCCGGCAGGCCCAGATTAATCGTAGGGGTGCGCACATCGTGGGCGATCAGGCATTCATTGATGGCGCTGCCCGCGCCACCCATCACCGCGTTTTCTTCCAGCGTGATCAACAGATCATGTTCGCGGGCGGCCTTAAGTACCATTTCTTCATCTAATGGCTTGATAAAACGCATGTTGATGACGGTGGCATCAAGCTGTTCCGCCGCCAGCAGGGCGGGTGTGACCATGCTGCCAAAGGCGAGAATCGCAGTTTTGCGGCCGGGGCGGCGCAGCTCGGCTTTACCCAAGGGCAGGGCGGCCATAGGCTTTTGAATGGCGATGCCAGGCCCCGTGCCACGTGGGTAACGCACTGCCGCTGGGCCGGGGTGTTGAAAACCGGTGTAAAGCATCTGGCGGCATTCGTTTTCATCGGCAGGAGCCATAACCACTATATTCGGTATGCAGCGCAAAAAACTCAGGTCAAAGCTGCCTGCGTGCGTAGGCCCGTCTGGCCCCACCAGCCCACCCCGATCAATCGCAAACAGCACCGGCAGATTCTGAATCGCCACGTCGTGAATTAACTGATCATAAGCACGCTGCAAAAAAGTCGAATAAATAGCCACGACCGGTTTCAAGCCATCACACGCCATGCCGGCTGCCAGGGTCACGCTGTGCTGCTCGGCAATGCCCACATCAAAATAGCGGGTGGGATAACGTTGCGAAAACTCCACCAGCCCCGAACCTTCACGCATGGCGGGGGTAATGCCGATCAGCCGTTCGTCCAGCGCCGCCATGTCACACAACCATTCGCCAAAGATTTGTGTATACGTGGGGCCGCTGGCAGCAGTAGCGAGCGCCTTGCCAGTTTCCAGGTCAAACGGAGTAACCCCATGATAAAAACAAGGATTTCTTTCGGCAGGAAGGTAACCTTTGCCTTTTTTGGTGACCACATGCAGAAACTGCGGTCCTTTTAGCGCACGTAAATTATGCAGGGTTTTGAGTAGCACGGGCAGATCATGCCCATCAATCGGCCCAATGTAATTAAAACCCATTTCTTCAAACAGCGTACCCGGCACAATCATGCCTTTCATATGTTCTTCGGCGCGCCGCGCCAGCTCCCACACGGGCGGCATCACACCCAGCACTTTTTTACTGCCTTCGCGCACCGTCGAATACAGCTTGCCCGACAGCACCCGCGCTAGATATTGCGATAGGCCACCCACGTTGGGGGAGATCGACATCTCGTTGTCGTTAAGAATTACCAGCAAGTCCGGGTCAATGTCACCTGCATGGTTCAGCCCCTCAAAGGCCTGCCCGGCGGTCAGCGCGCCATCGCCAATAATCGCCACCACCTTGCGGTTCAGTCCTTGTTGCCGGGCGGCCAGCGCCATACCCAGTGCCGCACTCACGGAGGTGCTGGAATGCCCCACGCCAAAGGTGTCATATGGGCTTTCACTACGTTTCGGAAACCCCGCCAGACCGTCTTTTTTGCGCAAAGTCGGCATCTGCTGGCGGCGGCCAGTGAGAATCTTGTGCGGATAAGTTTGATGCCCCACGTCCCACACCAGCCGGTCGTCCGGGGTGTTGTAGATATAATGTAGCGCAATCGTCAGCTCCACCGTCCCCAACCCCGCCGCCAGATGCCCACCCGTGGTGCTCAAAGACTGGATAAGAAAGCTACGCAGCTCAAACGCCAGCGCAGCAAGCTGCGACTCCGGCAGCTTGCGCAGGTCTTGGGGCGTGTCTATCGTCTCCAGCAAGGGGTAGTGGGTGGGCATGGTATGGGTAACAGAATCCTAAGGGCGAACTGCACATTATCTTAGCCCCACCCGATGGTTGCAAGAAATATCGTGAGGCAGAAGGATAAAACCAAGCCATCTGGTTATATCCGACCTTTTTTAACGAATATAATAGAGATTGTAATGGGTTCTATTCTGGCTCCCTCGGCCCCTTTGTTGTTGATTTTAGAATAAATTTTGGGTAATGTTTATGCATTTACTTTAACATGGCGCCATGGATGGTCGGGGCGCGAATTCAGAAGCATCCGGGTAGTTATATCGGCTCCTCAAGATTTCAATAAATTTGCGGTGTATCTCTATCTGGGCACGTAGCCTGGGTGAATCGCATGGCGGCGTAATCTCTATGTAGCTCAGCTCAGCTCAGTTCCAGCGTAACCTCCACTACATCCTGCGCTTGAATATAAAACCCGCGCATTTCCAGTACGCCTTTGGTGTTCAGGGAAATGATCAGGTACAGGGTCTCAGGATAACTGGCTTCATCACGATCCATCGCTGAAGGCGCGGCGGGCGCGGTGGGGTGTGAGTGATAAATGGCGAACAGCGCTTCGCCACGCTCGCGCATCTGGCGTAGCGCGCCAATTTGCGCTTTGGGATCCATGACAAAACGCTGCTGTGGCACAGCGGCAATATTGGGCACGGGATAACAGTGCAAAGGCGCGCCATCGCGTGCGCCGATCAGGCCGCATACTTCGCAATCAGCACCTATCTGTGCCTGGTGTAACAGCGCATTGACCAGTGGGCGCGGCAGTTTGACGGTGGTCATGGCTATCCTGTTATTTGTAATTCCATATGATACCTTATCATATCTGGTGCGCCACCAAATATCCGGAACATGATATGATGGCAAGTGTTTAGCATACACATCTAGCATACATCTTAACTTAAGAAAGGAACACGCCATGGAATACCTGCGACGCATTGCCAAGCCCATCAGTCATTTTGTAATTTTTGCTTTTCTCTGGCTCGGCCTGCAATTGCCGGCACAAGCCAGCATTGTCGGCACCGAAGCCATTGTTAGTGTTGCACAGGCTCAGCAAGATCGTACACAGATCATGAACCTGCTTGAGCGCAAGGATATTCAAGAGCAGCTCATGAGCCACGGTGTTACCGCAGAACAAGCCAAAGCGCGCGTGGACAGCCTGAGCGATGCTGAAACGCACGCACTGGCTGGCCAACTGAGCACGCTGCCTGCGGGGGGTGATACCATCCTGGGTGTGATTGTGCTGATCTTTCTGGTGCTGCTGATTACCGACATTCTGGGCGTGACCGATGTTTTCCCCTTCGTCAAGAAGCATCGCCGCTAAATTATCTTCATGATGCGCGTACCTTCACCCAGCTTCGGCTGGGTGATTTTATCAGTAACACTGCTCGTTGCGGGTTGTGCGGCGCATCCCCTGCAAACTGACCAATTACTGAAATCCCCTGCGGCACAGCAATCCCCCGTAGAACTCACCGCCGTACCTTTTTTTCCTCAAGAAGAGTTTCAATGCGGCCCGGCGGCGCTTGCCACGGTATTGAATTGGTCTGGCACACAGCTTGCCCCGCAAGACCTTGCGCCGCAGGTCTATCTGCCCGGACGACAAGGCAGCTTGCAGATAGAGTTGCTCGCTGCGGCACGCCGACATGGCCGCGTTGCTTATGTTTTGCGGCCTGAGTTGGCAACGCTGATCGCCGAAGTGCGCGCCGGACACCCGGTGCTGGTGCTGCAAAACCTGGGGCTGAGCTGGTATCCAAAATGGCATTATGCCGTCGTAGTGGGTTTTGATTTACAGCAAGACCAGATCATTCTGCGTTCTGGACGGGAACAGCGGCATGTTGCGCCCATCAAACTGTTTGAGCGCACCTGGCGGCGTAGCGATTATTGGGCAATCACCGTGACGACACCCGACGACGTGCCGCTGACTGCTGAGGAGATTTCCTATCTGCAGGCCGTGGCGCCGCTGGAACGCCTGCAGCGTTGGCAAGATGCAAAAACTGCTTACACTGCCGCACTAATGCGTTGGCCAAACAGCATCACCGCGCACATGGGGCTAGGCAACAGCCGGTATGCGCTACACG
>JANOOA010000027.1:0-13955 GCA_031421115.1 Gammaproteobacteria bacterium
TAATGAAAGAGCTGGATAACGTCAAAGACAACCGTTAAGCACATGAAGAAGATCAGGCCTATGCCGCCGGAGAAAAAAACATTCCTGAAGAAATGGGTGAGAAAAGGTATTATTATCCGGTGCAGCGTGGCCTCGAAATAAAAATTGCAGAAAAGCTTGCGCGGTTGCGCGATCTGGACAAATCCAAAAAATGAAATCATGTGTTTTCACATTTATTGCAGTATGTACTGTCATCTCGAACGAAGTGATGACTGCATGGATGCAGGAGGTAGAGCAACGCAGGGAGCGGTTGCCGAGAGATTTTAACCCCCCGCATTTTTATAAGTTCCCAGGTGCGAATTGAAACAAGTGTTGGCAATTGCGGCGGGTGGCGCACTGGGGTCAGTGTTGCGTTTCTGGATGTCCGGTTGGGTTGCGGGCATGCTGGGGCGGGGTTTCCCCTATGGCACCTTGCTGGTGAATGTGTCGGGGTCGTTGTTGATGGGGTTTCTGTATGTTGTGCTGATTGATAAATTCAATGCCAGTGCCGAATGGCGCGCAGTTTTATTGATTGGCCTGCTGGGTGGCTTCACCACATTTTCCAGTTTTTCCATGGAAACGTTTAATCTCCTCGAAGCAGGGGAAACTTTCAAAGCACTCATGAATATTATCTTGAGTGTGGCCGTGTGCCTGGCCGCAACCTGGCTGGGTGTGGTGGTAGGTCGGCAAGTGTGATGTCGCCTTAAGTTAAATGTAGGGTGGGTTGCATAACCCACCAAGCGTTGCGCAGCAACACAACACCGATAAGCGAGAGATAAATGTTAGATCCAAAATTATTGCGCAGTGAACTTGAAAAAACCGCCCACCAATTATCACGGCGTGGCGTAACGCTGGACATGCAAAAAATCACGGCATTAGAAGGTCAACGCAAAACATTGCAGGTGTTAACACAAACCTTGCAGAGCGAACGCAACAGCAGTGCCAAAGCCATCGGCAAGGCCAAAGCCACGGGTGAAGATGCTACACCGCTATTGGCCGCTGTTGCCGACTTGGGTGATCGCCTGAAAGTTGCTGAAACACAACTTGAACAAGTGCAAAATGAATTCACGGCACTGCTGCTTAACATCCCGAATATTCCACATGCCAGCGTGCCAGACGGCAAAGATGAAAACGCCAACGTAGAAATACGCCGCTGGGGTGAGCCGCGTCGCATGGATTTCACGCCCAAAGATCATGTTGATCTAGGCGCAGACAATGGCTTGCTGGATTTTGAAACCGCCGCCAAAATCACTGGCGCGCGCTTTGCCGTGATGTATGGATCACTGGCGCGAATGCACCGTGCCTTGATCCAATTCATGCTTGATTTACACACTCAGCAGCATGGGTATATGGAAACATCGGTGCCTTATATGGTCAATGCGGAGAGCCTGCGCGGCACTGGGCAACTCCCGAAGTTTGAAGAAGACCTGTTTGCATTGAAAGGCGAGCAAGGCTACTACCTCATTCCCACCGCCGAAGTACCTGTTACCAACATCGTGCGCGATGTGATTGTTGAAGCGGCTGTCATGCCACTGAAATATGTATGCCATACACCGTGTTTTCGCAGCGAAGCCGGCTCCTATGGCAAAGACACGCGTGGCATGATACGTCAGCACCAGTTTGAAAAAGTAGAGCTGGTGCAGATCGTGCGGGCGGAAGATTCTTATGCGGCACATGAGGCGTTAACCGCACACGCTGAAGCGGTATTGCAAAAATTGCATTTACCCTACCGGGTAATGGCGCTATGCAGTGGCGACATAGGCTTTGCATCCGCCAAGACCTATGATCTGGAAGTGTGGTTACCGGGGCAGGGAAAATACCGCGAGATTTCATCGTGCAGTAATTTTGGAGATTTTCAGGCGCGCCGTTTGCGGGCGCGCTGGCGTAATCCTGCAACCAATAAACCCGAGCTGGTACATACGGTGAATGGCTCAGGTTTGGCCGTCGGACGCACTCTGGTCGCCATTATGGAAAATTGCCAGGATGCACACGGCAATATTCAAATCCCTGATGCCTTGCAGCCCTATATGGGTGGGGTCAGTGTCATTCAATCTCGGGTTACATAACGTGGATTTTCTGCCGGTATCGCTGGATATTAAGGCGCAACCCTGCCTTGTGGTGGGTGGCGGTGAAATTGCGGCACGCAAGGTGGGTATGTTATTACGTGCGGGTGCGCAGGTGAACGTGGTGTCGCCTACCCTCAATGAAACCCTTGCCGAATTGAATGCAGCAGGGAAAATCCAGTATCAACCCGCTGAATTTCAGGAAAGTGATTTGCAGGGAATGATGCTGGTGATTGCCGCCACAGATAATGCCGTGATTAACCAGCAAGTTTCAGATTTGGCGAGGCAGCGCGCCATGCTGGTTAATGTAGTAGACCAACCCGTGCTGTGCAATTTTATTTTACCTTCGATTATTGATCGCTCGCCTGTGATAATTGCAGTGTCTACCGGGGGTGCATCACCCGTGCTGGCACGCCTGCTGCGTGCGCGGCTGGAAACATTGATTCCTGCATCGTATGGCCGCCTCGCTGACCTGGGCGCGCGTTTTCGCCAACAGGTAAAGCAGCGCTTACCCAACACTACGCAACGCCGCCGTTTTTGGGAGCAGGTATTCCAGGGGCCTGTCGCCGAAATGGTGTATGCGGGGCGCGATGACGAAGCCAATGCGGCTGTGCAATCGGCATTGCACGAGGCGGCGAACTCGCCAACACTGGCACGTGGCGAGGTGTATCTGGTAGGCGCAGGCCCTGGCGACCCTGACTTGCTGACGTTCCGCGCGCTACGCCTGATGCAACAAGCTGATGTGGTGTTGTATGATCGCCTGGTAACACCCGAAATACTCGACTTGGTGCGCCGCGAAGCCGAGCGCATTTATGTAGGAAAAAAACGTGCGTTTCATGCTGTACGTCAGGAAGAAATCAATCAACTGTTGGTGCGTCTTGCCAAAGAAGGCAAACGTGTATTGCGCTTGAAAGGCGGCGATCCTATTATCTTTGGTCGTGGCGGTGAAGAGATTGAAACCTTGGCAGAAGAGGGCGTACAGTTCCAGGTGGTGCCCGGCATCACCGCCGCCGCAGGCTGTGCCAGCTATGCAGGTATTCCATTAACGCACCGTGATTATTCGCAATCGGTAGTATTTGTAACGGGTCATTTAAAAGACGGCTCGGTGAACCTTGACTGGGCCAGCATCATCCAGCCCAAACAAACCGTGGTCATCTACATGGGCCTGGCTGGGCTAGATCAATTGTGCAGTGAGTTAATCAGTCACGGCATGCCCGCCACCCGGCTCGTGGCATTGGTACAGCAAGGCACTACACGTCAACAACGTGTATTAGTCGGCACCCTGGCGTCATTGCCCGGCATAGTCGCCACTTCGGAAGTACACGCACCCACCCTGTTAATTATTGGTGATGTAGTTAAGTTGCGTGATAAATTAGCATGGTTTGAAGCGCGGCAGTGACGGCGGTTGCGGATAAAAAAGTCAAAATGCCAGATGTGACACGGCATGCTGTGTGGGCCATGGTGCCCCGGCGCTATAGTGCAGCACCAGTTCGCCATTTTTCAAAGCCGGCGGCGTCCGCTCCATCGTAAGTGCTCCACCAACCCCAGATTTGCCGCCTGATTTCAACCCAGATTGTCCATTAGCCACTATACCCTTCAAATCGTCCCGCATCATTAAGTCTTTTTGTTTCTTGCCGATACACTTGATACGGGAGAGAAGAAAATGGAAGTGACGTCAGTAACAATGTGAATCGGGATGCAATTTCATATAGTACTTCAGGACGCGAACCTTTAGCCCAAATTCAGTGCTTTGTGCGGCCGCAGTAGAGTGCTAATGGAAAATCTGGGTTTAGATGAAGATACATGACAGAAGATAACAGTATGGAATATAGGTTCGCAGACGTTAAAGTAATGATTGTCGATGACAGCAAAACCATACGTCGTACTGCAGAGTTGATTTTACAAAAAGCGGGTTGCCAGGTAATTACCGCAGTAGATGGTTTCGAATCGTTAGCGCTGGTTGTTGATCACAAGCCTGACATTATCTTTGTTGACATCATGATGCCACGCCTGGATGGTTACCAGACCTGCGCAGTCATCAAACACAATCTGGTTTTTCAGAATATTCCCATTATCATGCTGTCCAGCAAAGATGGACTATTTGATGAGGCACGTGGAGGCATTGTAGGCGCTGAGCAATACCTGATAAAACCATTTACCGATGAAGAATTGTTGACTGCCATCAAGCGTTATATCAAGCCAAAGAATGAATTGACAAAAATAATAGCGGATGTTGAAAGCAATAAAGTTGTTATAACAGGGTTATAACAGGAGCACACCATGGCGCGTATATTGATTGTAGATGATGCACCAACGGAATCCATGCTCTGAAGTCATGCTTGAAAAAGTCGGTTATAAAACACTGAGCACTGGCAATGCAGAAGAAGGAGTAAACGACGAGCTATAACCTTGAAGTCAAAGGGGCGTGTGGCATGATAGCAGTTGAACATATGGACTATGGCACCCTTAAGTTAGTCAAGGGTGAAATTGATGTGAACCTACTGAAAGCGCATGATGCATTAGATGCATTCAGAAACAATACAGAAGATGCTGTGCAAATAAAATTGTGTAGTATCTTGCTGCATCAAGTGCATGGTGCATTACAAGTGCTTGATTTTACATGGCCATCTGTGCTGTCAGGTGTGATGGAAAGGGTGGCCTGTGTAATAGCTGAAAACCCAGCCAGGCGCACAGACTGGGCATATGACACATTAACACGATCTATTAATGAACTTCCAAAATATTTGGCCAAGCTGAAAAATGGAGAAGATACGCCTTCTTTGGAGTTTATACCTTTATTGAATGATTTGCGTGTTGCGAGTGGGGGCTCCATCTTGTCAGAAGCCATGGTATTTTCTCCGAAGAGTTTCTTGGCTATTAATGCGCCATCTCTTGACCTGGAAATAAAAACTTATGATGTTTTGGATGTTCGCGCTTTGGCGGGTCGCTTACGCCCTGCCTATCAAACGGGCTTATTAGTATGGTACCGGGATGCCCAAAATAAAGCCGCGCTACGTCGGTTAATGGGGGTCATGATACAGTTTCAGCAAGCGTCGCCAGGGGAGGGTTTGTGGTGCGCTGCGGGTGAAGTAATCGAAAAATTATTAGAAGGGAACCTTGAGTGCAATACCCCCATTAAACTTTTACTGGGACAAGTTGAGCGCCAGATCCGGCGAGTTATGGTAACTGGGCCTGAAGACTTGCTTTTGAAGCCCCACGCCGATTTAATTAAAAATCTTCTTCATTATATAGCTGTTGTAGAAAACCAGGCGGATAGTTCTTCCGGAACATCTTCTTCTCCCCAATGCCCACCCCACGAAAAAAGTGGAGAGAGTTCTAAATCCACGCTGTTATTGGACATGGCAGAAAAAGCAGTAAAAGATGAATTAGGTTGGGCAAAGAAAAAATTGGATAATTTTGCCCGCTCGGGTGGGCGTCATGCCGCAGATGAATTGCGCACCATTATGGATGTGCTGAGCCGTGTTTCTGGCACATTGGATATGTTGGGCTGCCGGGAATTGCGTCAAAGGGTAAGAAGGCAGGCGGGTATCCTGGGTTCCATGCTGGGCGAGGAAAGCATATTGAATGATCCCCGGGTCATGGAAGTCGCCAATGCCTTGTTGTATGTTGAAACCTTGTTAGGTGATAAAAAAATACAGCCGAAACCCGTATTGAAAACCTTACCTAATGATTTGACGCGCCAAATGCAACCGATGCGGGAAGAGGAATATCATGAATTATGCCGTGTCATCATCCGCGAGGTTATGGTAGATCTGACACAGGTGAAAGATGACATTATTGCATTTTCAAAAGAACCTGGCCAATGCGGTTTGTTGAGCCCTGTGCCGAGTCTGATGCGTCCTATTATAGGCGCACTTACCATGTTATCTCTGCGCCGTCCCACTAGCCTTCTAAAGGCAGTATACCATTATGTAAGCCATCAACTGCTGGGCGTAAGAATCGTTCCCACGCAAGAAGCATTAGACGGCTTGGCGGACGTGCTCACTAGCGTTGAATTTTTTTTGGAGACGATGGTTGAAAGCCAGATGAATCTGGATTCTTTGTTAGATATGGCTGAAGGTAATATCATAAACTTAGGATATTTAGTCGACAGAATTGATGACATGGTTATTGATGTTGGCGCTTCCAATATGCTTGCCGACCAACAAGGAATAATCGCCGAAGAGGAAACGATAGTACTATCTTCCCCCCAAGAGGATCAGTGCGTTGTTGAGGAATTGGTTGCAGAACTTGTTGAAGAAGATGCAGTTACAAAAGGTGCAGCTTGAGGTTCCAGAATTCTCCTTACCGCCTAATCTATAAAAAACCTCGTTTTATGCTTTTTTGTTTGTTAGTGTTGTAAAAACCACGCTGCATAAGGGTCAAATGTAGTAAAATCAGATTTTTTTCAATCAGGTCAAGAAGTTCATGCTCGAAATTAATCTCATCGTAAAGCGCGTTAAAGACATGCAGGATCGTTCCGACGTTCTGAGGGGGTATCTTTGACTATGAATCCAAAAAAGAACGCCTGACCGAAGTCGAGCGCGAGCTGGAGAATCCCAAGGTATGGGATAGCCCGCCCCGCGCGCAAGAGTTAGGGCGTGAACGTGTGCAATTGCATCAAATAGTCGATACGCTGACGGATCTGGGTGATAAGCTGACGGATTCACAAACCCTGGTCGAAATGGCGGGGGAGGAGGATGATCAATCCACGGTTGATGCTGTGGTAGTTGATCTCGACTTGTTGGAAAAAGGCCTCGCCGAGCTGGAATTTCGCCGCATGTTTTCCGGTGAAATGGATAAAAATAACGCTTTTCTTGATGTGCAGTCTGGTTCCGGTGGCACCGAGGCTCAGGATTGGGCCAGCATGTTAATGCGCATGTATTTGCGCTGGGGCGAGCGGCGCGGTTTTGTGACAGAGTTAACCGAAATGTCGCCGGGCGAAGTGGCGGGCATCAAAGGTGCGACGATCCGTTTCGAAGGTGAGTATGCCTATGGTTGGCTGCGCACTGAAACCGGTGTGCATCGCCTGGTACGTAAATCACCGTTTGATTCCGGTAACCGCC
Source organism: Gammaproteobacteria bacterium (assembly GCA_031421115.1). GTDB lineage: Bacteria > Pseudomonadota > Gammaproteobacteria > Ga007554. Next base: position 7,148 of record JANOOA010000027.1, read on the forward strand.
GCCATACCTCGTTTGCTTCGGTGTTCGTGTCGCCGGAGGTTGATGACAGCATTGAAATCGACATCAATCCCGCTGACCTCAGAGTTGACACCTACCGCGCCAGTGGCGCGGGCGGGCAACACGTCAACCGCACCGAATCGGCGATTCGTATTACCCATCTTCCTTCGGGTATTGTTGTAGCATGTCAAAGCGACCGTTCCCAGCACAAAAACCGCTCCACCGCCATGAAGCAATTACAGTCCAAGTTGTATGACATGGAAATGCAGAAGCGCCGCGCCACGCAACAGGTGCTGGAAGATGGAAAATCGGATATCGGCTGGGGCAGCCAAATTCGTTCTTATGTGCTCGATCAATCGCGCATCAAGGATTTACGCACCGGCGTTGAAACCGGCAACACGGGTGCGGTATTGGATGGCGACCTGGATGAATTTATTGAGGCCAGCTTGAAGAGTGGCTTGTAAAAAAGTAAAGTAGGGTGGGTTGAAAACCCACCAAGCGTTGGCCGCTTCCGGCATCCGACCGCCATGGATGGCGGAAGTGTCTAAAATGCAGGAGCATTTTTTCGACCGGCCTCTCGCGGCACTTGTGCATCCATGCACGACGCGCAGCAACACAACACACTTTGGAATAAATTTAAAAACTCGAAATATTGGAATTTATGACAGATCAAATACCCGAATCCCAGGATGAAAATCAACTGATTGCCCAGCGCCGCGCCAAGCTGGTGGCGTTGCGCGAAAAAGGGTTTGCATTTCCTACCGATTTTCGCCGCAATGTCGTCGCCAGCGAGCTGCATGCCAAATACGGTGAAAAGGACAATGAGTTTTTTGAGGCACAGCCCATCCGTGTGCAAGTGGCCGGGCGCATGATGGCCAAACGCATTATGGGCAAAGCGAGCTTTGCGCAATTGTCCGATATGTCGGGCCGTATCCAGGTGTTTTTGCAACGGGATTCTTTGGCAGAAGGGGTTTACGAAGAATTCAAGACTTGGGATGTTGGCGATATTCTGGGTGTGGACGGTGTGCTGTTCAGAACTAAGACGGGTGAGCTATCGGTGCGGGTTGATGAAGCGCGTCTACTCACCAAGTCGCTGCGGCCCTTACCAGAAAAATTTCATGGCCTGGCTGATCAGGAAACACGTTATCGGCAGCGTTATCTTGATCTCATTATGAATGATGTTGCACGCAACACGTTTCGTATGCGCACTGCCATTGTCGATTATATTCGTGCATTTCTGAATGGGCGTGATTTCCTTGAAGTTGAAACGCCCATGATGCAAGTCATACCTGGCGGCGCCACGGCAAAGCCATTTGTGACTTATCATAATGCGCTGGATATGCAGTTATTTCTGCGCGTGGCTCCCGAGCTGTATCTGAAACGTCTGGTGGTCGGTGGTTTTGAAAAAGTATACGAGATTAATCGTAATTTTCGTAATGAAGGCTTATCGACGCGTCACAATCCCGAATTTACCATGCTGGAATTTTATCAGGCCTACACTGATTACCATGACTTGATGGATCTTACCGAGGAACTGTTGCGCGGCATGGCAAATGATTTGCTGGGCACGACGGTGATTAATTATCAGGGTGAACAATATGATTTCGGTGCGTCATTTACACGCATGACAGTGAAAGAATCCATCCTGCATTTTAATGCTGACATTAAAGCCGCTGATCTTGAAAATCTTGAGGCGGCACGCAGCCTGGCGCAACAGTTAAAAATACCGCTGAAAGACAGCTATGGTCTGGGCAAGGTGCATATTGAGATTTTTGAAAAAACCGTAGAACATCGTCTCAAGAATCCCACCTTTATTACTGCGTATCCCACAGAGATTTCACCCCTGGCGCGCCGTAATGATGACGACCCTTCCATTACTGACCGCTTTGAATTTTTCGTTGGTGGCCGTGAAATCGCCAATGGTTTTTCTGAGCTTAATGATGCTGAAGACCAGGCCGAACGCTTCCGCAAGCAGGTGCAGGACAAAGATGCCGGTGATGAAGAGGCCATGCATTTTGATGCGGATTATATTTGCGCCCTGGAGCACGGCATGCCACCCACAGCAGGCGAGGGCATCGGCATAGATCGTTTGACCATGCTATTTACCGATTCACCATCCATCCGTGATGTGTTGCTGTTTCCGCATATGCGGCGTGAAGCGTAGTACATAAGTTCCCCTGAGTCCCCCTTTTACAAAGGGGGAAGCCAACCAGCACAGCAGCTGCCCCCCTCTTTGAAAAAGGGGAGCTAGAGGGGGTTTGTCTTCGCGTTCTTTGCTTCCAGCGCATCCCAGCGCGCATACGTGGTGGCGAGGGTGCTGGTAATGCCGGTGGCTTCGGTTTGCAATGCCTGTACCTCTGCCGGGTTGCTGCGGTAAAGTTTTGGGTCGGTAAGTAATGCCGAAATTCCGGCCTGACGCTTTTCCAGGGTTTCAATGCGCGCAGGCAGTTCTGCCAGTTCCTTGATTTCCTTGAATGACAGGCGCGCACGCTTTGCGGGTTCTGGCTGAGGTGCCAGCGGTGTCGCTGGTTTTGGCGTGGTGTCCGTGGTGAGGCTTGAGTTTCCTGCGTTGCTGCCCACCTTGGGTCTCGAGCGTAGCCAGTCATCGTAGCCGCCGGGATATTCACGCAACACACCGTCGCCTTCAAAGGCAATCACCTGAGTGACGACGTTATCGAGAAATTCGCGATCGTGACTCACCAGAAATAACGTGCCCGTATATTCTGTTAATAACGCTTCCAGCATTTCCAGTGTTTCAAGATCAAGGTCATTGGTGGGCTCGTCAAGCACCAGCACGTTGGCCGGTTTGGTGAAGAGATGCGCGAGCAGCAAGCGGTTGCGTTCACCGCCGGACAGGCTTTTTACCAGCGCAAAAGCACTTTCGGGGGGGAACAGAAAATCCCCAAGATAGCCGATTATGTGTTTTCGTGAGCCGCCAATATCCACAAAATCTGCACCTGGGCATACTACATCGCGCAAGGTAGACTCGGGGTCGAGTTGTTCGCGTAGTTGATCAAAGTACGCTACTTGTAGTTTGGTGCCCAGTTGCACGCTGCCGCTATCGGGCGCGAGTTCGCCCAAAATAAGTTTCAACAGCGTGGTCTTGCCGGCACCGTTCGGGCCGAGCAAGCCGACCCTGTCGCCGCTCATGATACGGGTGGAGAAGTTGCGGATAATGGTTTTTCCGCCAAAGGATTTACTGACATCTTCCAGCTCGGCGACCAGCTTGCCAGAGCGTTCACCGGTATCGACTTTTAGCGATACATTGCCAATGCGGTCGCGGCGCGCGGCGCGCTCACGGCGCAAGTTTTCCAGACGTAACACGCGGCCTTCATTGCGGGTGCGACGTGCTTTTACACCCTGACGTATCCATACTTCTTCCTGCGCGAGAAATTTATCGAACTCGGCGTTGAGTGTGGCCTCAGCGGACAACAGTTCGGCTTTGCGTTGCTGATAGGTGCTAAAATTGCCGGGGAAACTGGTGAGTTTACCGCGATCCAGTTCAAGAATGCGTGTGGCGATACGATCGAGAAAGCGTCGGTCATGGCTGATAACCACTATGCTGCCACTAAAGTCGCGCAGAAATTCTTCCAACCATTCAATGGCATCAAAATCCAGATGGTTAGTGGGCTCGTCAAGCAACAGAATTTCTGGTTGCATGACCAGTGCCCGCGCCAGCGCGACACGCTTTCGCCAACCACCTGAAAGGGTGCTGATGAGTGAGTCTTCAGGCAGGCTGAGACGCGTTAACACCTGCTCAACGCGGTTTTGCGCCGACCAGCCACCTTGTGCTTCAAGGGTGGTTTGCACGGTTTGTAACTGTGCCAGCAGGGTATCGGTGTCGGCCTCATGATGTGCCAGGGCATGGCTGATATGATGGTAGTCGAGCAGTGTTTGGCGCACGCTGCCCAGGCCCTCGGATACAGCCTCAAACACCGTGAGCTGGGGGTCGAGTGGTGGTTCCTGTGAAACATAGGCGATACGTGCGGCGGTATCATGCCAGCGTGTGCCGCCATCGAGGGCTGAGAGTCCCGCCAAAACATGCAGCAGCGTGGATTTGCCGGTGCCGTTGCGGCCGATGAGTGCAACTTTTTCACCGGCATCCAGAGAAAAATCTGCGCCATCGAGCAACGGCCAGCGGCCATAAATAAGATGGGCTTTATCAAGCGTAATTAAAGGCATGGTGAATGATGGGCCTTATGGTCGTAATGATTGTCGCAGCACATACGGCAAAATGCCGCCGTGCTGGAAGTATTCCACTTCAGTGGCGGTGTCGATGCGTGACAGCACCGTAAATTGCTTTACTGTGCCATCGCTGTCTTTTGCCGACACCTGAAGTTTTTGTGCAGGTGTCAATGCAGTGAGGCCGATAATGTCGAAAATTTCGTGGCCGGTAAGCCCGAGTGTTTGTGCGCTTTCGCCGGGCAGGAATTGCAGCGGCAACACCCCCATGCCCACCAAATTGGAGCGGTGAATACGCTCAAAACTTTCTGCGATGACTGCACGGATGCCCAACAGCTTGGGGCCTTTGGCGGCCCAGTCACGCGAAGAACCGGCGCCATATTCTTTACCGGCGATCGCAATCAGTGTCGTACCTTCTTTTTCATATTGCATAGCAGCGTCATAAATCGACATCTGCTTAGCGTGGGGTAAATACAGCGTTACACCGCCTTCTACGCCCGCGACTAATTTGTTTTTCAGGCGCACATTGGCAAAAGTGCCACGTACCATGACTTCGTGATTACCGCGCCGCGCGCCGTAAGAATTAAACTCGGCGGGCGGTACGCCCAATTCAATCAAATATTTTCCGGCCGGGCTGGTTTTGCCGATGGAGCCGGCGGGGGAGATGTGATCGGTTGTTACTGAGTCTCCCAGCAGTGCCAGCACGCGTGCCTGACGAATATCAGTTAAGGCCGCAGGCGTGGCGGTGATACCGTCAAAAAACGGCGGCTCCTTGATGTAAGTTGAATCGTTACTCCATTGGAACAACTGATCTTGGGGAATCTTTAGTCCATTCCATTCACTGTTGCCGCGAAAAATATCGGCATAGGTGCGTTTGTATTGTGTGGAAGCCACATGGCTGCGTGTCAGCTCGGCAATTTCTTCGTTGGAAGGCCAGATGTCTTTCAAGTAAATCATTTCACCATTGGCATTGATGCCGAGCGGATCAACAGAAAGATCAATGTTGATGTTGCCGGCCAGCGCATACGCCACCACCAGTGGCGGCGAGGCCAGATAGTTAGCGCGTACCAACGCATTAACGCGGCCTTCGAAATTACGATTGCCTGACAATACTGCTGCCACGGCAAGATCCCCGTCAGTGACGGCTTGCGCAATATGTTCGGGAAGGGGGCCGCTATTGCCGATGCAGGTCGTGCAACCGTAACCCACCAGATGAAAACGCAACGCTTCAAGGTAGGGCATCAATCCCGCCTTTACCAGGTAATCTGTAACAACGCGTGAGCCGGGAGCCAGGCTGGTTTTCACCCACGGCTTGACTTGCAAGCCATGCTGCACGGCATTTTTCGCCAGCAATGCGGCTGCAATCATCACGGAGGGGTTAGATGTATTGGTGCAACTGGTAATCGCCGCAAGCACTATCGAACCGTGACACAGCTTATACGCCAAGCCATCGGGCTGACGTATCGGCACGCAGGTGCCAAATACATTCAGCAACTCATCGGGATGCGTGGGTGCAAACTCGGGCGCGATCAGCATCGGATTGCCCCCTTCGTTCACCCAGTCATTGAAATCATCTTTACCCAGGCCGGATACTTCGTCCTTGTATTGGCTGGCGAGCAATTTGCGGAACGAGGCGCGCACTTCACCCAGCGGCGTGCGGTCTTGGGGCCGCGTAGGCCCGGCCAGGCACGGCACCACAGAGCCCAGGTCAAACACCAGCGTGTCAGTGTACGCAGGATCAGGATGATCAGGCGAATACCACAAGCCCTGTGCCTTATAATAAGCTTCAACCAACGGCACCGATTGTTCACGCCCGGTGAGGCGTAGATAATCGGTTGTTTGCGTATCGACCGGAAAAAGGCCGAGCGTAGCACCGTATTCCGGTGCCATATTGGCGATGGTGGCGCGGTCGGCCAAGGTTAAATGTGTCAGTCCCGCCCCATAAAATTCCACGAACTTGCCTACCACACCTTTTTTGCGCAGCACTTGCGTAATCGTTAATACCAGGTCAGTGGCGGTCGTGCCAGCGGGCAGTTTGCCTACCAGTTTGAATCCAATCACATGCGGAATCAGCATCGAGCTGGGCTGGCCGAGCAAAGCCGCCTCTGCTTCAATGCCGCCGACACCCCAGCCCAATACCCCCAAGCCATTAATCATGGTGGTGTGCGAGTCCGTGCCGATCACAGTGTCGGGGTAGACCCATGTGCCTTCACCGGTGGCGGATGTCATTGCAACCGAGGCGAGGTATTCCAGATTGATCTGATGCACAATGCCGTTATCGGGCGGCACCACGCGAAAGTTATTAAACGCATCCTGACCCCAGCGCAAAAATTGATAGCGTTCACTGTTGCGCTTAAACTCGTAAGCGGCATTGGCCTGAAACGCCATCGCGCTCCCGTATTGGTCAACCTGCACAGAATGGTCGATCACCAGATCGGCGGGCGTAAAGGGATTGATTTTTTTAGGGTCGCCGCCGAGTTTTTGCAGGGCGGCGCGCATCGCTGCCAGATCCGCTACCGCAGGCACGCCGGTGAAATCTTGTAACAGCACCCGAGCTGGCATAAAAAAGATTTCTTTATCAGGCTCCGCTGTGGGATTCCACTTTGCCAGGGCTTCAATGTCAGCTTTT